>NZ_JBLIXL010000014.1:0-84329 GCF_047525455.1 Marinomonas phycocola | reverse complement strand
TTTGTTATAAACAGTCTGTAAGTTACTCATCGTATTACCATTTTTCTAGATAATTAATGATAATCTCTTATTGAGGGTGAGTAACTTACTCCTTTCACCTTATTTTCCAAATGCACCACGGGTTTTTGATAAATGTTTTTATTGCAAGCATTTTTTAATGTATGTCTTCATTTTAACAATACAGTGGACGAAAAAACGCCCACTTTTGTTTATTATCGGGTGTTTTTTAAAAGACGTACCTTGCTTGGCCTATCAGTAATTAACCAGTCGGTTTTGATATCTTTGAGCTCTTCTCGTTTTTGCTCTCCACGATAACCCGAATCCGTAGATACAAACGTTTTTACCCATGAAGAAGATTAACCGTCTCGTTTAGATCATATACGTTGGCGACTATCGTACTGAAAACTGTGAGTTAGTTTCTCTTGCGTTTATATTGGCCTCTTTGAATAGCTAACGGGAGAGCTTATGCTTTTCCAGAAAATGCCTAACATTCCTAATCATGGCGTGGTCAGGAATAGCATAGCACCGTCCACGTCCAATGAGAACCCAGCAAACAAACGCATCGGTGTCATTTCATACAAGGCATCTTCCATGGCAGAACCTCTCATGACATACCCATGTTGCATGCAATGAATGCGGAACATGGTTGATAGCGGATAGGGTCTTCTGCCATTGTCAACTTTGGAGTAAAAAGATTCAACCACCGCTTCAAGCTGATGACAAGACATTAATTCATGCGAAAAAGGAAAATTTCTTTGCGTGTTTTACAGCGTTTTTTTGTTGAACTCACTGTCGGAAAAGTGAGTTGATGTGACATAAATAAGACGCGAAGGGTTAAATAGGAATCCTCTAATATTAGGAATTTATTCGCATATTTCCTAGGCTCTCCTTTCTATTTTTATGCTTTATCTACGAAATATTATCAATACCGTACCTTCATAAGAACGCTAGGACAGTACGTTAAACAGTATGCTCTTGGTATTTCTTTAAAAACAATGCCACTACGCACCCTGCCATACACAGGCCAGTCACAACAAAAAGAAAACCGTAATCTACACTACTTACCATGGCAAAAGCAAAGATGGGCACACCCACCGTTGCGCCTAGATTCCCCAATTGTGCGATCGCGCCGTTACCCATCGCTTGTTGATATTCGTTTTCAGATAAGAAGGGAATCAAGGTGAAAGAAGCGCCCTGAACAATGCCAGAAATCAATAACAGCAATACCGCAGACAACACAAAATACTCGCTTGAACCTTGCAGTTGTATCGTTGAATAGGTGGTTAGAAGCACGCCTAAATACGCGAAAAAGACCAAGCTAGGTGGGCGCAATAGATATTGAGATAAAAATCCAGCAAGAAATGTTCCTAAAATACTCACAACAGGCAACAAAATCAAAAGTGCATTTCTCACCTCATCGTCATCCGTAAGACGGGGGACAAACGTGAGAAAAGCGATGAACATACTGGTATGAAAAAAGAAGATCACACCCGGTAAACAGGTTCTCGGATTGAGATACACTTGCAATGTGGATTTGATCAAGTCAGATAACACA
This sequence comes from Marinomonas phycocola, assembly GCF_047525455.1. Lineage (NCBI taxonomy): Bacteria > Pseudomonadati > Pseudomonadota > Gammaproteobacteria > Oceanospirillales > Oceanospirillaceae > Marinomonas > Marinomonas phycocola. The sequence goes on along the minus strand of NZ_JBLIXL010000014.1, from coordinate 82,774 downwards.
ATTACTTTGGACGGTGTCACTTCAGCTCTGTCTTCAGAGGTAAAAAACCAAACATAAACCAACAAAGGTATCGATATCGCTGCATGAGACAAGCTCAACCCCGACAATCCCGATAGATTCAGAATCATTGAACCTAACCAACCTGAAACCGCAAACGCAACACCAAAGAATGTTCCCCACACACCCATTACTAATGAGTGATGATTTGGCGCTGAAAATCTCAACATTAATGTCGGTGCAACCACCACCAAACCAAGGTGTGAAATACCTTCTAGCACTCGGCTTGCCAACATCCAATTATAAGCAGGTAAAGTGGATTGGAACAGAGACAATCCGCACCCTATGATCAAGGCTGAAATTAACACTCGACGATAGCCTAACTTACCGGATAGAACACCAGCAACGACACCAAAAACTAGCCCAACCATACCAACAATAGACAGTAATGTGCCGATTGAAGCAGAAGAGACTTTATAGTTTTGTATTAGCACTTCATAAGAAATTGAAAATTTTGCGAACTGCATGGCCGCAAAAATACCAATTAACCATAAAACAATGACGCTTACCCACTGCGTTTTTTCCTCTAATGTAACATCATCCTGAATACTGACACTCATTTTTGATACACCTTTGTAAATCTTCCTTTGTTAACAAATAATAACCACTCACTCGAAAATCTTTTCCTTTATTAAGGAGGAAGATATTATCATTCATTAGGCTATTAACCTATAAGGAATCACCTACAAAGGACTACTTACAAAAATCACCTATAGTGCCGTGCCTATTGAAAGCCCTCTCGCTTAATAATAGGGTAAGCGTTAGCCACCAAAAGTGAACAGATACGTTGTAAATCACGTAAAATATCAACATGAATCTGAGACGATTCGAGACTAGCGGGAACCTGTTCCCTTAAACGCTGGGTATGTTGCTCACGGCAAAGAATGATCTTATTACGATAAATGTGTTTTGCATCCACCAATTCATTTGCTAAGTCAGGGCTTTGCGAAACATAAACAGCTTGAGACAAGCGAAATATTTCAAACAACTCTTCAAACAACATCTCCAATTCTTCTTGTCCGCTTTCAGAAAAAACAATGTCACCTTTATGCTTTTTACGCGCTAATACCATCAGACTTGAATCAACTATGTCGCCCACATGTTCAAGGTTGGTTGCAAAATTAAACGCATCCTGCCAGCTATTCTGAGCCTCTTTAGTGGTTTTGAAGTTTTCAATATAGGATAAATAATAGGTAACCTCTCTGTGAATGTGGTCAATATCATCATCTAACTGTTTAATTTTAGAGATTTTTTTGGAATTTTCAAAGGCGCTAGGAATGCCTTCTAACATTTGAAAAGCAATGTCGGCTATACGCAGCGTTTCATTACGTACATTGGCCATCGCGCGAACAGGATGGCCAATATCATCTTGCGACAAATACACAGAGCCAATTGGCTTATTGACTGCCTTTTCCACAGGAGCAGGGAAATGGTTTTCCAATACTTTGGCCCAATACGACACACTTATCAAGAAAATCATGCCATTCAAGGTATTGATAAAAAGGTGGAAAACCATAGGAGAGTCAAGTTTCAGCTCGTCTAATGAGACGAGCTGTTCCATTTGTAAGCAGTAAATGCCCAAACCAATACAAACAGCCCCGAGTCGAATAATAAGGTTGCCTAAAATAATTAAGCGGCCTTTTTGATTAAGCCCCCAGCCCGAACTTAGAGCGGGTAACGCCCCACCCATATTTGCACCCAGAACCATCATGATAGACATGTCCAAAGGAATCGACCCAGAGCTGGCCAAATGCGCGACGATTAAAATAACGGCCAAACTTGAATGCACTATCCAAGTCAATAACGCCACTAAAAATAAAGTCAGAGCCGCATCATGCCCCAGAATGCTCAGTAAAATATCCATACCATTACCAGAACGCATTCCTGCCGTCGCTTGCGATATAAGAGTCAATGCCAAGAGCAACAGACCTAACCCCATGCAAATCCGCCCCCAGTATTTAAAGGTTCTGCGGCTGGCTTTTTGAAACGATAGATAACCAATAAGTAGTAAAAAAGGAGAAAAAATCGATAAATCAAAGCTTAAAATCAACGCCATCAAGCTGGAACCAATTTCAGCTCCAACAACCAAAGACAACGCAGGCACAACACCCAATGCTCCTGTTGCCACAAACCCAGCAGCCAACAATACAACCGCTGTGCTTGATTGCAAAGCCGCAGCAGAAGACACCCCTAATATCATTGCTTGTGGACGATTACGCGTCATCACACGAATCGCATTTTCTAAACGGCGCTCATACGCTCTTTCAAAGCCCGTTTTGACCATTCGGATTGACCACAGTAGCAGAGCAATCGCCCCAGCAAGATGTATAAGTTCATTCATTTATTTTATCCAATTGAGAGTCATTTACGTCAACAACCATTGATGCCCTACCTTATATTTCTTTAAGCTACTATTAACTTTAGAACAGAACGCGTAAAAAAGTATTCAAAACATTCACTTACGCGGCTTCAAATACGTCTATTTTTAAACTTCCACCCTTTCAAATGAAAATCAACACCAAATATTACAGAAAGGTTAAATTTTCTAAAAATAGCCAATCATGCACACTTTAAACTAATCAATTGAAAACAAAATAAGTTTCAAATGATTGTATTTTGTTATTAAAATCTCACAATATTTCGATTTTATTGTTTAAGTTCTATTTTTCACTTTCATTTGAAATATGTATTTGGTAAAACATAAAGGCAATTCAAATAGTGAACATTTTTTAAACAATCGGACTCCAATCTAATAAACAAAAATGTCATATTTGAATGTTAAATTTCGCCTCGAGTTACAAAAAATAAGCTCATACGAGGAGCCTTGATATGCAAAAACGTAAATTATCTGCCTTACTGATAAGCGCATCTATCGCGAGTTCTGGTTTTGCTGCAACGGAAGTTGAGTGGTGGCATGCCATGGGTGGTGCACTAGGAGAAAAAGTAAACGCGATCGTCGCTGACTACAATGCATCACAAGATGCTTTTCAAGTTAAGGCGGTTTACAAAGGGAATTATACTGAAACTATGACATCAGCCATTGCGGCGTTCCGTGCGAAGCAACAGCCTGAACTAGTGCAAGTATTCGAGGTGGGCACAGCCAGCATGATGGCCGCTGAAGGCGCTGTCTACCCTGTACATCAATTAATGCGTGATGCGGGACAAGCCTTCGATGGCTCGAAATATTTAAGTGCGGTAACAGGCTATTACACAGACAATAATGGCGATATGTTATCCATGCCATTCAACAGCTCAACCCCCGTACTTTATTACAATAAAGCCATGCTGGCTAAAGCGGATGTTACACCACCCAAAACGTGGGAAGAAATGCAAATCGTTGGCGATAAATTACTCGCATCAGGTGAAAAATGCGGTTTCACTACAGCGTGGCAATCTTGGGTTCATTTGGAAAACATGAGCTCACGCCATAACGAACCTTTTTCAACAAAAGCAAATGGGTTTGGTGGTACAGACACGCGTTTGGTATTTAACAATCCTCTGCAAGTTAAACACATTAGTACAATGGGCGAATGGCAAAAGAGCGGCATTTTTAGCTACTCCGGCCGTCGTAATGATGGGGCAGCTAAGTTTTATAGCCAAGAATGTGCAATGTATACTGAATCGTCCGCGGGTTATGCAGGCATTAAGAAAAACGCCTCTTTTGAGTTTGGCGTAGTAGAATTGCCTTACTGGGCAAGTGCTGTAGAGCAACCTTCCAATACTATTATTGGTGGTGCGTCTTTATGGGTACTAAAAGGCCACCAAACAGAAGAGTATAGAGGCGTTGCATCTTTCCTAAACTACCTATCTTCTGCAGATGTTCAAGCGGATTGGCACCAATTCAGCGGCTACCTTCCTATTACTCAAGCAGCATATAGCCAAACAAAGGGCGAAGGCTTCTATGAGGAGAACCTAGGTACTGAAATTGCAGTTCAGCAAATGACAACAGGCACTCCATCTGAAAACACAAAAGGCCTTCGCCTTGGTAACTTCATTCAAATTCGAGGCATCATCGACGAAGCATTGGAGTCTGTTTGGAATGGCGATGCCGATGCTCAGTCTGCGCTTGATAACGCAGTAGAACGTGGCAATGTAATGCTGGCTAAGTTTGAAAAAGTGAATAAATAGCGACCAAGCATTTAGTCTATAAAAACGCCATTTTATCGGCTCACGCTCTGTAAATGCCTTCACCTTGCTCTGGTGAGGTGAATGCTCGCTTTAAACACGATTTCTGGAATACTCATGACAGTAACCTTCCCCCATAAAACCTTACCTTGGCTCTTGGTCGCACCGCAACTATTGGTGACCTTGATCTTCTTTTTATGGCCAGCAGGGCAAGCAATAGAGCAAGCTTTCTACCAAGAAGACCCTTTTGGATTAAGTCGAGAATTTGTTGGCTTAGAAAACTTTATCGAACTATTACAAGACCCGAATTACTATAATTCAATCGCCGTGACATTCATTTTCAGTTTATCCGTTGCTGTTAGTGGTTTAGTCATTGCACTCGTTCTAGCAACGATGGCCGATCGAATTATTCGCGGTCAAATGGTCTATCAAACGCTATTGATTTGGCCTTATGCCGTCGCCCCCGCATTGGCAGGCGTACTTTGGTGGATTTTGTTTGATCCAGCTCAAGGTCCAATCGCCTTATGGTTAGAATTCATTGGGGTTGATTGGAACCATTATGTCAATGGCAGCGACGCTATGATTCTTGTGGTTATTGCCGCTACTTGGAAGCAAATCAGTTACAACTTCCTTTTCTTTTTGGCTGGCTTACAAGCGATTCCACGCTCTTTAATAGAAGCGGCTGCAATTGACGGCGCAGGCCCACTACGACGCTTTTGGGACATTGTATTCCCCTTATTATCACCTACCGCATTCTTCCTTTTGGTTATGAATATTGTGTATGCCTTCTTTGAAACCTTTGGTGTTATCGATGCAACCACATCCGGAGGCCCAGGCCAGAGTACTAAAATCTTAGTGTATAAGGTGTATGAAGATGGTTTTGTCGGTTTGGATTTAGGAGGCTCGGCAGCTCAGTCAGTGATTCTTATGATAATCGTTGGATTGATGACTGTAGTTCAGTTCCGCTTTATTGAACGCAAGGTACAGTATTAATGAAAACCTTTAATTTAATCACCCTACATAAAGGCGGTTTGTAACATGATAGAAAATCGTCCTTGGTTAACCTTTACTCGCCATGCTGTCTTAATACTGGGTGTTATTGCTGTGGCTCTGCCTATTTGGGTCGCCATTGTTGCATCCACTCACCCTGCGGAAGCATTTGGTCAAGGCACTGTCCCTTTATGGTTTGGTAACTACGCCACAGAAACATGGCAAACCGTGTTGTTGAATGCCGCGGGCAATGGTGTCGATGTTCCTGTTTGGCGCATGCTGCTAAATTCCTTGATCATGGCCTTGTCTATTGCTTTTGGTAAGATCGCCATTTCATTAGTTTCTGCGTATGCCATTGTTTTTTTTCGCTTTCCAATGCGCTCACTTTGCTTCTGGATCATCTTTATGACCCTAATGCTGCCTGTTGAGGTTCGCATCTTACCGACTTATGAAGTAGTGGCTAAGCTTAACTTGCTGAACTCTTATACAGGATTAGCATTGCCTTTGATTGCCAGTGCAACCGCAACGTTCCTCTTCAGACAAGCCTTTATGGCAATACCAGGGGAGTTAGTAGAAGCGGCCAGAATGGATGGAGCAGGACCTGTTCGTTTTTTCTTTGACATCTTGTTGCCGCTCACTCGCACCAATATTGCGGCACTCTTTGTTATCTTGTTTATCTATGGTTGGAACCAATACCTTTGGCCTCTGCTTATTACCACGGACGATGCGTATTACACGTTAGTAATGAGTATAAAACGCATGGTATCTGTCGAGGATGGTGCAATTGAGTGGAACAGTATTATGACGACGACAATTTTAGCCATGTTACCCCCGGTTGCTGTCGTGATTGGCATGCAAAAAATGTTTGTTAAAGGTTTAGTGGATTCGGAGAAATAATCGTCATGGCAGCAGTCGTATTAAATAAAGTAGGTAAGAAATACCCAAATGGTTTCCATGCCATTCCAGCCGTAGATTTGGAAATTAAAGACGGTGAATTTATTGTTCTAGTAGGCCCATCTGGTTGTGGTAAATCAACGTTACTGCGCATGGTCGCAGGCTTAGAAACCATTACAGATGGTGAGTTAACCCTCAATGGCGAACGCATGAATGATCGTGAGCCTGCCGATCGTGACATTGCTATGGTGTTTCAAAGCTATGCGCTTTATCCCCATATGACCGTCTTTGGCAACATGGCTTATGGGCTTAAAAACCGTGGCGTGGATAAAGACACCATCACTCAAAAAGTAAACGATGTAGCGACCATGCTAGATCTATCACCATTACTAGAGCGTAAACCTAGGGAATTGTCCGGCGGACAAAGACAAAGGGTAGCAATGGGACGTGCCATGGTGCGTGACCCTCAAGTCTTCCTATTTGATGAACCTCTGTCTAACTTGGATGCAAAACTAAGAGTTCAAATGCGCGTAGAAATACGCCAGCTTCAAAGACGCTTAGGCACAACAACCTTGTATGTTACTCATGATCAAGTCGAGGCGATGACACTTGCGGACAGGTTGGTTGTATTAAATAAAGGTAATGCGGAACAAATCGGCTCACCTCTGGAACTGTACGATCGACCAGCAACGCCATTTGTGGCGGCTTTTATTGGTTCACCTGCGATGAACTTATTTGCAGCTCAACTCAATGAAAAAACGCTGACTGTAGGCGACAGCGTAGACATGCCTTTAATCAATGAATACGAATTTAATGGGCCTGTTATTTGGGGAATTCGACCTGAGCATTTAATCATTAGTGAAGACAAAGCCGATTTTAAAATACGTGTAAAAGCGGTGGAGTCCTTAGGTGCAGAAACACTTATTTATGGCGCTATTGAAGGGGTAAAAGAAGAGCTGGTATTGCGCTTATCAGGGCCTCATCAACCAGAAATAAACAGCCATATCCATCTACAAGCGCCGCGTAATAAGTGGCATTTATTTGATGCAAAGACGCAACAAAGGCTATAACTCGATTGCACTTTGATTGTGACACTAGGATCTAAAATGACATTTGAAACAAGAGTAATGGGACATCGAGGTGCCGCTAAATTAGCCCCCGAAAACACCCTAGCGTCCATCTCTGCCGCGGCAGACGTGGGAACACAATGGGTAGAAATAGATGTTACAATAGCGGCCGATGGGTTGGTGATCTTTCACGACGATACTCTCGATCGTTGCACTAATGGCTCTGGCCCAGTTAAAATGAAAAGCGTCGCAGAGCTCAAAGCGTTAGAGGTAGAAAATCAGTTTAATCCCGCATTTTCAAACGAAACCATTCCTACTTTAGTCGAGGCGTTAAAGCACATCCAAGATCTGGGTTTATCATTAAATCTAGAAATTAAATGTGCTCAACCTGATGTGATGAAAATCGTACCAGACGTCCTAGCACAATTGGCTGAACATTGGCAAGACAAATCAAAACTGTGTATTTCAAGCTTTAATCACGACGTATTAATCGCTGTTCGTAATATTGATAGTGACTTACGTTTGAGCCAGATATATAAGGCTATCCCCAATAACTGGCCTGAAACGCTATCAAGTATTCATGCTTTTAGCTTGAATTGTGATTATGCATTACTCAGAGAGGAAACGGCGTTGGCGATAAAAGAGGCAGGTTACTTACTTTTTTGCTACACCGTCAATAAGCCAGAATTGGTTCAAGAGCACTGGAAATGGGGGATGGATGCCGTCATTACCGATGATCCAAGTCTCTTTTTTAATACCGGAATAAAATAATGAGCTTGAGTGAACGTCAAAATCAAATACTTAACTGGGTTCAGCAGGTTGATTATTTATCTATTGAAACGCTTGTGGAACGTTTTGACGTTTCCTCGCAAACCATTCGTAAAGATGTCAATCATCTGGCTGAGTTACACCTGATTCGGCGTCAGCATGGTGGCATCACTCTAATGTCAACGGCAGAAAACTTGCCCTTTGATAATAGACAGTATTTGAATGGTAATGCCAAACAAAAAATTGCAGATACACTCGTCGCTCAAATACCTGATGGCGCCTCCCTTATTTTAGGCGTCGGTACTACGGTTGAGTATGTAGCAAAAGCGTTAGCCAACCACAAAGACTTGCAGGTCTTCACAAACAATCTGACCGTCGCAGCAATACTTTTTGCGTTTCCAAGCATTCAAGTAAGAGTCGCAGGTGGGAAATTACGACACTCTCATCGAGACTTAGTCGGTGTGGACACGGTGGAGTTTTTACGTCAGTTCTATTTCGACTTTGGCATCATCGGATGCGGTGGCTTGGACGAAGAAATGGGCATTCTCGATTTCGACCCTGAAGAAGCAGCGATCAGTCGCGTTATTATCGATCAAAGTCGCAATACCGTATTGGTGTGTGATCAGCACAAGTGGGGGCGTAAAGCCATGGCGAGAGTAAAAAACTTTAACCATATAAATCAATTCGTTACCGATGTAGTTACCGAAAAACAAGCTGAGTTGTTACAACAACATAATGTGCAACTAAACCTTATAGATTAGACATAGATTTATTCATGCCAGACTCATTGATTGCAGATTTACAACAATTAAGTGCCACTCAGTTACAGCCGATAAAATACATATTAACTGACGTAGACGATACCCTCACATGGGAATCCAGTTTGCCTGTGGAAACCTACTTAGCACTCAGCGAGTTACTTGCAGCGGGTTACATAGTCATTCCAGTGACTGGGGGCTGCGCTGGTTGGTCTGATTTAATGGCTCGTTTATGGCCTGTGTCTGGTGTTATCACTGAAGGCGGTGCGTGTTTTTTACAAAAGCAAACCAGCGGCAAACTAGATTATCACTACTGGACCTCTGTTGAGCACATGCACACCAAAAAGCTAGAACTGCTCCAAGAGGTAAACGCGCTTTTACCCGAGTTTACGCCTTTACAACTCGCTCAAGATCAAGCCTATCGCCTCACTGACGTGGCAGTTGATTATGCACAAGATCAAAACCCTCCATCACCTGAGCTAAGGGATGCCCTATTAGATAAGCTGCATCAGCGTGGTCTGCAAGCAAAAGCCAGCTCGATTCATATCAATATTTGGCATGGTGATTACGATAAGTTCGCCATGGCGGAACGCGTATTAACACAGCATTATGGACTCAGCCACCAGCAAATAGTAGAGCAAGTGATTTATGTCGGTGACGCACCCAATGATGAAAGTATGTTTGCGAAATTTCCTTTAAGCATAGGAGTAGCCAATATCGGCAAGCATCTTTCTTCGATGCAACACAAACCAAACTGGCTAACAAAAAAACCAGGTGGCCATGGTTTTGCCGAACTGGCGAATAAGTTATTGCAAAAAAATGGCTAGATTTGTTAAGTGATGCAATAAGAGGAAGTGCTGATCTGTCAATCAGACAAATAACATGTGTTGTTACTTATCTGAATTACAGGAAGGAAGCCGTATTAAGCAGACGCTTTTTTCACGAATTTCGATTTCAACATCATATCACCAGCGCCATCTACTTTACAGTCGATGTCGTGGTCACCATCAACAAGACGTTTGATCGTGGCTTTGGTGCCAATTTTTAGCACTTGAGAAGACCCTTTTACTTTAAGGTCTTTTGCCAAGGTCACTTTATCTCCTTCTTGCAAAAGCTTACCGCTAGCGTCTTTGATGATGAGCACATCTTCATCAACCACTTCTTCATTTGGATTCCATTCGTGGGCACATTCAGGACAAATCAACATAGATTGATCTTCGTAAACGTACTCTGAATTGCATTTTGGACAGTTAGGGAGGCTCATATTTTTTATTACCTTATGACGTACTTGGGAAAATTTGGCCCATTATACCCTTATTTTCACTGTGGCTTTTCATTCGAGAGAAAAATTCGTTCTTTCGCTTTTTCCCGTTTCCTACCCAAGCACTTTTAAGACGTTATGCTCTAGTTGATCTAGTTTCAATGGTCTCCATGGGAATCCATACCATGTTACTAGCAGAATACACTTGCATTAGCACGCTGGAGCGCAAAAATGAGGAATCAGGTGAGCTCTATTATCAAGTCACTACTGATGTCTTCTAAAGCGGCTTCCAATTCATACAATGGCAAATTTCTCGGTATGCTCAACACCATCTCGGTTCGAAAAAGCATATCAGAGCTCATCGGCGCAGGTTCACATGATGTATTCAACTCTTTAACGTTCACCAAAAGAGAATGCAGAACCTGAGAAACTTCTTTCACTATGCCCGGCCTATCATTACCCACCACAGAGAGCGATAAGCTTGTTCCTTCGGCTGGAGTCGAGTTGGCGGCTTCCACCGTGACATTCAAACCCAATTTATCAAAATCACTTAATTCACTGATCAGTGCCTCTTGATGATCCACTGGAACGGACAAAATCAAAATACCCGCGAATTTATCCGCCAAATGCGCCATACGACTTTCTAACCAATTCCCATGATGACGAGAAACCGTATCTGATAAGCGCTCAACCAAACCGGGAGAGTCGTCTCCAATAAAGCTTAAAACTAGATGTTGTGACATAAAACGTTCTCCATCATTTATTATTAGAATTATTTAGCAGGACTTAATTTCACACTGGATTGAACATACGTGAATTGACACCTAGATTACTAAAATTCGATAGGAGTGCCAAGCGAGTAATCTATTCCACATATTGAGTTCGACAGTAAAATTTTTTTAATTAAGCCTCACCATTTAATGCCTATCTGATAAACAAACACCAAACTGGCTAACCAAAAAAGCGAATTATGGATTGACAGAATTAGCATGCCATCATTTTTACGCCTCCATGCTTAATAGGCCTTCCATTGAATAAATCACCACTAAAAGATTGAAGATTCCATTGACAACAACAAATATTGGTTTTTTATATTTCTTTTTTGGACTGATGTATTATATAGTTTAATTTAAATTGGTTAACCAATAGAGAATTAAATGCATTCATCATCCTATATTTTTGACTCAATCAACGTAAACAATCTGCAACAAACGTCCTACCCAAGAGACAATCTTCAGACCAAAATTGTTCACATTGGATTTGGCGCTTTCCATCGAGCCCATCAAGCGGTCTATACCGATCTTGCCAATAATGAAGAAGGTGAACCTTGGGGCATTTATGGCATTAATTTATTTAGGAAAGGAACACTTTCAGACGATTTCGCAGCTCAAGATAATCTTGCGACCTTAATTGAAAAAGACAGTGTCAGCTCAACCAAACGATTAGTACGTTCGTTTACGGGTGCCATGAACATCCATGATAAAGGCACTCAATTCGCCTTAGACAAATTGTGCGAACCGCAGGTGGCCATCGTCTCTCTTACCGTTACCGAAAAAGGCTACTGTTTAACACCTGAAGGCAGACTGAACAGAAAAAACACGCTGATTCAACAGGACTTAGACTCACCTCATACACCTGTTTCAGCCATTGGTATTATTGTAGAAGCGCTTCGGCTTCGTAAAGAAAAATCTCTCTCCGCTTTTAGTGTAATGTCTTGCGATAACATTCCAGAAAATGGCCATAAAACCCAAATCGCAGTATTGGATTACGCAAAATCAATCGATGCGAAATTAGCCGAGTGGATAGAGAGTAACGTAACGTTTCCGAGCACCATGGTCGATCGCATTGTTCCAGCCATGGATGACTCAACATTTCAGCATTTAGAAGAAGAAATTGGTGTTCAAGATTGCTTTGGATTGATTAGCGAAACCTTCAAACAGTGGGTAATTGAAGACCAATTCTGTAATGGTCGACCAAATTGGCATTTATCTGGCGCTATGTTGGTCGAGGATGTTTTGCCTTATGAAGAAATGAAACTGCGAATGCTTAACGGCTCACACTCATTTCTCGCCTATGTGGGCTCTTTATGTGGCTATAAGTACGTCTACCAGTGTATGGAAGACCCACTACTAAAGGAACTGACCGCTCAATTAATGATTGAAGAACAAGCCTTGTCTCTATCTGACGAACTTGATGTGGATTTACAACGTTACGCACAATCGTTACTGGCGCGTTTTAGCAATCAAAATATCAAACATCAAACGACTCAAATTGCCATGGATGGTTCACAAAAATTACCGCCAAGAGTCATTGAATCAATATTAGCACTTCTCCAAAAAGGTGCGTTTGATGAAAAGAATCCACCCTCAATTTTATTGTTTTTGCTGGCCGCTTGGATGCACTGTATTCAAGGTAAACACACTGCTGATTATCAGTTAATTGATCCTGAAGCAGAAACGCTCATCTCTCTTTTAGACTCATCGGCTCTAGGATCTCATCCATGTGATGCATTGTTGCAATTTAAAGCCGTATTCAATGATAACTTACTGGCGCATCCGTCATTAATCAAACGCATCAAATATTTTTATAACGTCATCGAGCAGCAAGGAATTCAAGCCGCTCTGACGGAACTGTCTGCCTTATTAAGGACCCAAGAATGAAATCATTAATTTGTGAAAAACCGTTTGCCATTCATTATATTGAAACACCAAAGCCAATCATTAAAAGCGATGAAGTACTGCTAAAAATAAAAGCCGTTGGCATTTGTGGAACTGACATTCATGCCTATACAGGAAACCAACCCTTTTTCTCCTACCCTCGTATTCTAGGACATGAAATTTGTGGTTTGGTTGAAGCAGTAGGCGACGCCTGTACAACCGATTTAATCGGTCAGTATGTTGTGGTTATTCCTGCCATTGCCTGTGGAGAATGTGCGGCCTGCCTAGAAGGCAAAACCAACTGCTGCGATACCATTTCTTTATACGGTGTACACCAAGACGGCGGTTTTCAAGATTACCTAGCCGTAAAATCCAGCAATATTATTCCCGTTCCAACATCGGTTGATCCTGCTGCAGCCTCTCTAGTTGAATGTTTCGCGATTGGTGCTCATGCCAACCGTCGAGCTGATTCCAAAGCCAAAGAGAACATTCTGGTTGTGGGTGCTGGCCCTATTGGATTGGGAACCGCTGCGATTGCGTTAGCCAATAACGCCAATGTTATTTTAGCGGACGTCAGTGATGAACGACGCGCTCATGCGGAATCGGTACTCGGAATTAAAACCTTAAACCCGATGGAAGCAACCTATATAGACGATTTACATCACGCGTTTAACGGTAATTTTGCCTGTACCGTTATGGACGCAACGGGCAACAAAGCCTCCATGACAAACAGCGTCAATCTCATTCGTCATGGTGGAAAAATTGTCTTTATCGGTTTGTACATCGGTGACCTACAACTGGATGACCCGACGTTCCACAAGAAAGAAACCACCCTAATCGCCAGCAGAAATGCCACATTTGAAGATTTCACTCACGTTATTGAGCTTTTTGAATCCAATAGCATCAGTGAAAAAATCATGGTGAATCAAGAATTCCACTTCGACACCATTGGCTTAGATTATGAAAATAACGTGGTAAAAAACAACCGTCTTGTTAAAGGCGTTATTCGCTTCGACTAACAATTTTGCTTCAATTAACAATCAGGGAATCACTATGACAACAAGAATAAAAATAGAGGAATTGCACGCACTTGCCTTTAATAAACTGCATCAGGCGGGTTACCCAAAAGACGTTGCCCAACAGGTAACGGATGTTTTGATCCATGCGGATTCACGGGGCGTGCATTCACATGGCGTCATTCGTGTGGAGCACTACTGCCACCGCTTGTCTCAAGGAGGCATGAAGCCTGATGCCAAGTCGACCATAGAAAGAATTGCACCATCGGTTGCCATTCTCGATGGAGACGATGGCATGGGGCATTGCGCCATGATTGACGCGACGAAAGAAGCCATTAGCATAGCGAAAGAAAACGCCGTTGGCTTTGTCAGCGTGAAGAACACATCTCACTGTGGCGCTCTATCGTATTTTGCCGAAATGGCCGCCAAACAAGGTTTGATTTCCATCTCCATGACACAAACGGATACGTGCGTCGCGCCTTATGGTGGTGCTGAACGATTTTGGGGAACCAATCCCATTGCTTTTGGCTTCCCCGTAGAAAACGGCAATCCCGTTATTATTGATATGGCTACCAGTGCCACCGCGTTTGGCAAATTATTGCATGCAAAAGAAACAGGCAGTGACATCTCTTTGGGCCTGGCCATCGACAAAGATGGCGTTGAAACGACTAACCCACATGAAGCGACAACACTCTTGCCTTTTGGACAACATAAAGGCTCAGGTATTGCTCTAGCAATCGACGCCTTAACAGGCATGCTTATGGGTGCTAATTTTAGTAATCACATAGTAAGAATGTATGATGACTACGATAAGATGCGCAAACTTGCGAGCTTGATGATTGTTATTGATCCAAGTAAATTCGGCGGCCACAGTTTTGCGAGTATGATGGCCCAAATGGTGTCAGAATTACATCAAGTAAAACCCGCACCAGGATTTGATCAAGTGGTTGCGCCAAACGAGCCTCAAGTCGCGTATTTTGAAGCGTGTCAGAAACAGGGCATTCCCGTAACTGACTCTATTTATCAATACCTAACCAACCACTAAATGGAAACGACCTTTATGAAACAGTACGACATGTTCGTTAATGGCGAATGGATAAAAGCAAAGTCAGGTCGAACAGACTCTGTCATTAACCCATCGACAGAAAGCGTCGTTGCGACCATCCAACACGGTGATGCAGAAGATGCTCAAGGCGTTATGGCAGCCGCGAAAACCGCACAAATAACATGGCGTAAAAAGCCAGCTCGCGAACGAGCAGACATAATGCGCAAATTTGCCGCCGAAATTCGCAATCGAAAACAGTCATTGGCTGAGCTGCTAGTACAAGAGCAAGGCAAATTACTAAAAGTCGCTTTAGGCGAAGTTGAAGTAACGGCCAGCTTTATCGAGTATGCCTGTGATTGGGCTCGTCAAATGGACGGCGATATCGTCAAATCGGACAATCCAAACGAACATATTTGGATTCATAAAGTACCAAGAGGCGTGATTGTTGCTATTACTGCGTGGAATTTCCCTCTTGCATTAGCGGGTCGGAAAATTGGACCTGCCTTGATTGCAGGTAACACCATTGTGGTAAAACCCACCACAGAAACACCGTTAGCCACATTAGAATTAGGACACATAGCAGAATATGTCGGCTTGCCAAAAGGCGTATTAAACATCGTCACGGGTGGAGGTCGCACACTTGGTGATGCATTGGTTCGACACTCTGACACTAAAATGGTGTCTATGACGGGCAGTACCCCAGCCGGACAAGCCATCGTGAAAGCCGCTGCGGACAATCTTGCCCATGTTCAATTGGAGCTGGGCGGTAAAGCGCCCTTTATTGTGCTAGCAGATGCAGACCTTGAGCAAGCCGCCACCGCTGCATTGCATTCTCGTTTTGATAATTGTGGACAAGTTTGCACATGCAATGAGCGTATGTATGTACATGAAAACGTTTATGATGATTTTATGGCTGTTTTCATCGACAAAGTTAAATCCCTTAAAGTTGGTGATCCTATGCTAGACGAGACGGATTTAGGGCCAAAAATCAATCAAAAAGAAATCGAAGCAATGGAACGCCTCGTGTCTATTAGTGTCGCTGAAGGCGCACACATTGCAACAGGTGGCGCTCGGTTAACCGAAGGCCAATATGGCAAAGGCTATTGGTTCGAACCGACGGTATTGACCAATGTATCGCAGGACATGACCATTGTTCATGAAGAATCGTTTGGCCCTATTCTTCCAGTCATCACCTTCACGACTTTGGACGAAGTCATTGGTTATGCGAATGACAGCGAATACGGTTTAGCGGCTATGGTCTGCACCAAAGACATGCAAACCATTCTACGTTTAGTGGATGAACTGGAAGCGGGTGAAGTCTACATTAACCGTGGCCATGGAGAGCAACATCAAGGCTTCCACAACGGCTATAAACTCAGCGGCACGGGTGGCGAGGATGGAAAGTATGGCTTTGAGCAATACCTAGAAAAGAAAACCTTCTATGTGAATTTTGATTAGTAGATTTTATGAACTCTTGTCCATTAATAATCGTTCAAAACCAACTCTGAACTGCGTTACGAAGCACTTAACTTATTCAATTTAAGACCATGCTTCGTGATGCAATCAGTCACCTTCAAAGACTTATTTTGCCTCCCTCTTTTTGCCTTATTTGTACGTTTCTTTCTATAGAGTTTCTCTTTGGTCAGAACGACTGGCCAAGTTTGCCTATAAACGCTATTTTTACCGCTAGTACCACCCACATAATGCAGCGCGAAGAAGCGAAGTTAATGATGCAACAGATTGGTGTTAACCTAAATTCTAACGGTGTATTTTGCCAATATGAGCCAATGAATGTGAATGGAAACTACACCAGTGACGGCAACCGCAACTTTGATCAACATCTACTGAAAAATGGCTATGGTGTAACCAAATGAGCCATAGGAATGGGGCTGATAAAACAGATTCCCATGCCTGCTAATAACTTTTTACTCATATAGAAAGTAATTTAAATCGGGGAGGATATTTTGGTACCAAATTCATACGTTTAGTCGCATGAATTTGGCAATATGGAATTAGACAAGACACCACGGAGAAAATAACAGCCATTATTCCCTATAAACAGGGAACGTAACCCGCTCAGCGCTGTCTACAAAACACAGATAAAAGTCAGTTATCTCTAAAGTATTACTGTGGGGGTAGGCGTCAAATTTACGCTATTAAATAAGCATTGCCTTATTATTGTTGGCTTAATTCTTGGTGTTATGTTGTTAAAAATGACCGTGCGGTTTGTCTTAGCCTTGACATTTAAAGTCAAACACAGTGACCGATGGTTATTTAGGGAAGGGGCGAATAAGTCTACTAAGACTCAGTCTTTCAGAGAAACCGTCAAATAAGGCTCGATTCTGCAGGAATGTTAATACCTTTCAACTAAACAGACACTAGTCCAAAGTGAGATCACTCTCAAATCAACTCCGAGATAATACAAGTAAACGACTCCATTCGGACAGTTCTTTAGATTTTTAAAAATGTTATATTTTTTGTCATTCTTTACTTGACACTTTTAATTTTACATATTTTAATGACGATATTAGCATACCTTATAAAAGGATATAAAATGGATTTAATTATAAGAAGCGCCATTCACACTATATGTTTTATATTTTTATGTACTGTAAATTTATCGAATGCTAATGATTTTAAATTAGATAAAACACGAATTTCATTTGACGAAAAGGATCGGCGTCAAGAGTTTAGAATTTACAATGATTCAAACGAATTACAAAGCTTTCGTGTTACGTTGACAGAAATGAAAATGCATAAAGCTGGCCATTTGGAATCTGTTGTTGATTATCCTTTATCTGCAAAGAAATATTTGAGAGTAGGTCCACGCATTTCTAGAAATATCCCTGCAAAAAGTTTCGCTAAGATTCGCTTAATAAAGAAAGAAGTCAATGATATAGGTGAATTTCGTTCTCACATTGTTGTTGAATCAATCAAAACTGAAGCTGAGAAAAAATCATCTGGTATTTCTATACAACCCAATATAAAGTATGTTATCCCTGTCTTCATTCGAAATTATTCTAGTGAACGAAAAGCTAAAGTTACACTTAAAAAACATCGCTATGATAATGAAAATTTATCTTTGCTATTTTCAAGAAATGGAATTGGCTCCTTTAGTGGAAATTTAGTCATACAAGACGAAAAAGGGAATGAGTTATACAGAGCAAACCAAGTTAGTATTTATCCAGAACTAAATCAAAGAGAGTTTAGAACCAATATAAAGCGCAACTCATTTAGCGGTTCGCTTACCATAATAATGGAAGGGTTAGATGATAGCAGTGAGATTCAATATGAAACTCATATATAACTCCATTTAAAGGATTAATTATGAATCAAGCTATATTTATAATATTGCTAGCTTTAACTGCAACCAACTCTTTTTCTAAAGAACTTGGCTTTTCGACTGAAACTGATGATTCAAATATAATATTAAAAATTATAGAAAAAAAGGCAATACATTTCCCTGAGTTATTATTTAATAGGGCAACGACAGAAGGCGCATATTGTTCAGCTACAGGGCTACCGAATCTACACGATGTTCGCTATTCCCTTTGCCCACATGAAATAGGGCAGCCTGGGGTATTTGATGTCATAGGTGCCGAAAATGCCATTGTCATTGTAACTCATAGCGCAGACCATACAGTAAATGGATTACGCCTAACATCAAAGAAACAAAACCCTTTAACAATCCAAACAATGCAACTTGGCCCAACCGGCAAAGCTCAATATATTGCTCAAAGCACGATTACCCTTGTAGATAAAAAAGCAGTAAAAACTTCAGAATACAATTTTATTTTTGACATATTTGTTGCATATCAATGATATCTATAATTCAGCAATAACAATCAACCAATAAGGAAGAACTCATGAAAAAAACATTAACCTTAGCCATGCTATTTACCCTTTCGACAACTGTAAGCGCAGACACATTTAATGTGTCAGTCAGTTTGAACAAACAAGAAGTACCCCTAACCATATCTCAAACACAACCGATGGCGTTTCCTGAGCTAGTGATCAACAGAGCCACTAATGTCGGTGCAGTTTGCAGAGCACATCCTATTCAACTAGGTAAAACTGATGAAGAGCGACTCTGTGCAGCCACGAGAGGTATTGGAAAAACTGCCAATTTTATATTGTCGGGTATACCACATGCAGACTTAACATGGACAGTCCCTGGGCAATCTCAAGAGCAAGATGGGTTACGCTTTATTATTAATGAAATAAATTCAGCAAATCAAGCTTCACATCAAAAATTGGACGCTTCTGGTAATTTAGCTATAATTTTTCATGCCGATATTATCTTGGCCGATCACGCTCTTGCAATGCAAAGTCCTGGTGTTAAAACATTTACCTATGAACTAATTGCCGCTTACCAATAACCTTTAAAACTAACCGTAGTTCATACGGTTAGTTTTCCTCCTCATACTTAAGTTATTATTTCATTGAAGCGTATTATCCCTTTAATCATATGTAGTTTATTATCTTTTAGTACTGCAATATATGGTAATTCGGAAGATTTTATAGACTACCTATTTGTAGACTTAAAAATTGATGATCGACAGATATCAGGTGAAATTGAGTTAATTACTAGAGATTATATCAATTTTTACTTACCCATTGAGCAGTTTAATCATTACTTGTCATGTAATCTTATCTTAAACACAGAGGACGGTCGGCTTTCTGGAAACTTTTGGAAAGAAGAGATTGATATATTATTAGAAGATGGCTTTTTTTTTGAGGAAAGTGGTGATAAATACATATCAATTAACACACTGAAACTTTTTTCTATTGATTTCAATTTAAACCATCCAAAACAATGGCTAAATATAACCACAAATGATAGACATCCCAAAACAAAAGAAATAATTACTCAGCAACGAAAAAAGTTAATACAAGTCATTAATGAACGTAATTCATCTTTATTAGTTAAAGAAAACGAATATCAACTATTTACTCCTCCTAATATTGACGTTAATTTATCTCTTCAAAATCAAGATAATTTTGGCTATCAAATGTATTCCCAACTAACACAAGACGCCTTATATCACCAAGCTAATATTAAGGTGAGTAAGAATGATGGGGACAACTATCGAGGTGAAGCAATTCTATCGCGTAAATTACGCTCTAACGGTATTCCTATGACCTACAATTTTGGGGATATGTCTTTATCGCAGTCAGTTTTCTCTGAAGTGGGCAGTAAAGGTCTTGGATTTTATTTTGGACAAGATAATCGAAGCAGTCAGAAACTTCAGGAAAACGTGAGCGGTTATGCCCTCCCTGGTACAGAAGCAGCTCTATTTTTAGATGACTTTTTAGTAAATTTTACAAGAGTAGGAAGCGATGGATATTATGAGTTTAATGACCTCAACCTTAAAAATGATAAATCAACCTATAGAATCGTATTTACTCATCCTGATGGAACAAAAGAAGTCAGAGAGATATCACAACCAAATTGGCAAGGATTAAGAGCAGATCAGTGGACTCCGGAGTTCATATTTATTGACTTTAGTAAAGGCTTTCTTAACTCAAGTACAGTAAAGTCTGAAAAAAAATTTGCTATGGCTAACGCCACTTACGTCTACAACGAACATACTTTGTTACGTGGTGGTACTGAGTGGAGCTATAACGGCCAAGAACATAACCTTCTACCATTTACAGATTTAGAGTGGAGAAATACAAAAGACTCATCTTTTACAGCGAAACTAGGTTACAGCGATCAGCTATTATATGAAGCTAAGTATAATACTAAAATAAATAACCACTCACTTCATATTAAAAAAGATCAAAGAGGAGTTGAGACACAGCTAATTAATAGCAACCTAATTGGCTACGAGTACACGGGAGATAAATTCAAGTTTGGAACAACTTACTTTGAATCATCAAATTCAGGACTTAACGTAAATGAACGTGGCGTTGAAACTAAACTCGGGTATTCAAGCAACAATCATAGCCACTATTTTAATTGGCGACATCAAATAACGGGTGCCGGCGCAGACAAAGCTTCACTTATTTCTTCTTATAGTAGTACCTTAGGAAGTTTAAATGTATCAATCAGTAGAACATTCTTAGAAAAACATTCAGATCAAGTTACTCTATCGTATAACAGCTTTTGGCGAGGATATCACCTATCATCTTCGATACGTCATACGACAGAAAACAAAGATACAACGACGAATTATCGCCTTTCTAAATCATTAGATAATTTAACTATTGGTGCATCTATTTCTCATAAATCTAACGGTGATCTATTTGCCAATCTCAATTTATCTTTATCTTTAAATAGCAGTGCTCCACTTAAAACACTGCGAAATTCATCCTACACACGAGGGAGTGTCATAAAACATTGGGCATTTTTAGATGAAAACTATAATGGAACTTGGGAAGAAGAACCTATATTAGAAGGCGTAAAGTTAACAGCACAACAACAAAATCCAAAAGAGATAAAAATCAAAAATAAATCACATCTCATTGGAATAAATTCATATGAACCAACCATATTTTACGTTGATGCAGAATCATTAGACAATCCATTTTTATTACCTATGTATCCACGAGTTAAACTAGAGTCACACCCAGGAGGAGTATTAGACGTTGCTTTACCCTTTCATAAAATGTTTGAAGTAGAAGGAGAAGTGTTCTTATTTAACCAGTTAGGAGAAAAGAAGAATCATACAGGGTACATCCCTCTAGAGATAATTAGTTTAAATACAAATAAGGAAGATTTTAAAAAAGTTCACACAGAACAAGATGGCTTTTTTATAATTGACAAGTTACAAAGCGGAATATATCGTCTTAAAGTATCTGAACAGTATCTAAAAAATAATGATCTTGATTGCTCAGGATGTGACCAAATTATAGATACCCTTCTCGCAGAAGATCACATATTTTTTTCAGAACCTATTACGCTAACTCCAGGCAAGCCCAAGCAAGCTCAAGCAAAAAGTTAATCTTCCAAACATCCCAAGTTAAAGGTAACAATGCTCTCTACGATGTCTGGAAGATAAAAGGTGGCAACCAAATGACTGCGATGGCATTCGAAATATAACAGAACTATCCAAAAGAGCTTTACTCTTCAAAAAAATGCCTCAAAAAGAAAATAACAGCCATTATTCCCTATAAACAGGGAACGTAACCCGCTCAGCGCTGTCTACAAAACACAGATAAATGTCAGTTATCTCTAAAGGGCGAAAGCTCTTAATGCGGTAAGATACGAATCATCTAATTAAGTGGAAGGAATAGGAGATTATGGCGTTGTTAGTAGCGAGTTCTCGTCGTAATGAGATACAGAAAAACAAAACCATTGTGGCCCGCATTACAGACGATGCAACAATAACCACTCATCATACTATTCGGTTACCGAATCATTCGCTTCATTATGTGTCTTCTCCCTATTTAGCCGCACAAAATAAACCGAAAAGCAGTGTCGTCTTTGTCCATGGAACACCGGGAGGTTGGGGGAGTTTTTCACGTTACTTTGAAGACAAATACCTAGTAAACGACTTCTCTATCAATGTTATCGACCGACCGGGTTGGGGTGAATCGGGTTATGACAATGACTTCTTTCCACATACCTTGATAGAGCAATCGAGGCTCATCGGGCCTATTTTACAGGACATTTGGCAAAAAAATGGCCAACAAAAAATCACTCTCGTGGGCCATTCATTGGGGGGGTCTTTAGTGCCCAAAATAGCGGTGGATTATCCGCATTATGTGAAAGGTGTGATTGTATTAGCGGGTGACCTTGACCCTGAATTATCAGAAGCACGCTGGTTTAATAAACTCATGACGTGGCTTCCAGACGTTTGTTTTCCCAAAAGGTGGGTACACTCAAATAATGAAGTAATGGCCATCCAACCAAGCCTAACGACACTGCAATCGCAATTTGCCGACATCACTCTTCCTATTACCGTATTACAAGGGTTAGGTGATGGTCTTGTGCGACCCGGTAGCGCCATCAAAGCACCAGAGATTTTTAAATCGTCTCAAGTGGAAGTTATCATGCTCGAAGGCGCTAGCCACATCATCAATTTAACTCACGTGGAAGAAGTAAAAGACGCTATTTATAGAATGGAAGAAAGAGCGTAGATTCTTGAAATAAATACTAACCCATTGGAATATGTAGATTAATTTTATGGTCAGCTTATACTGACCTCCCTGCTATGACCTGTGCAAACCATCCAAAGATAGCAAACTGCCATCACCTCAACCCAAGCCAACCTAGCAGGGATGGGCCAGTCATCGAAACGTGGGAAAAGCCCTACAAGCAGACACTCATTGTCTTTTCTGTACTAACGACAGCAATGGTTCAATCAGAGAAAAACAACAACCTACTTTGTGCATCAAAAGTAGGTTGTTGTAGAGCGCCCTTACATCCATTTAACGATTTGCAGCCGCACCACCACCCGAGGCGTAGGCATACACTTCTTCTTTACTCGACATGGAGTTGTCACCCGCTGTGCTCATCACCAATGCGCCATGAGCCGCTGCCAAATCAATGCTGGTTTGCATGGATTCACCATTCAGCAACCCACTAATCAGACCCGCTGCGAAGGCATCACCACCACCAACACGATCGAAAATAGGCAGATCGGTGTAATCTCTGGATTGATAGATTTCGTTATTGTGCAAACACAAACCACCCCAATCATTATGAGACGCGTCTTTTACAATGCGCATGGTCGTGACAAAAAGTTGAACATTCGAAAAACGCGCTTTCATCGAATACAGTGCCTCAGAAAACGCGTCTTTATCCAAGCTATCGATAGGTCTAGAAAGCGATTCAATACCAAATAACACATCCGCATATTGAATTAAACGAGTATTACATTCGTTGGCCGCCTCTCTCCCGCCTCTGTTTTTCCACAAAGAAGCACGGTAATTCAAATCATAAGACACGGTTGCACCTTGTTTCTTGGCCGCTATCATTGCCGCCGCCGCCACATCTGGTGAGGTTTCAGACAAGGCCGCCATTACACCGCCAACATGAAACCAACGAGGTTTGGCTTTTTCAAACAAAGCCCCCCAGTCTATGTCTGTCACCTTCATTTGAGAGATGGGCGTATGACCGCGGTCCATTACCGCTTTGGCCCCACGCTCTCCAAAACCACGCTCCATAAAGTACAAACCATTTCTAACCGATTGGCCGATACCATCGTGTTCTTTCCATTCGATCCAGTCCGTTCTCACACCCGCCCGTTGAATAAGGCTTGCTATTAAATGACCTATTTCATTATCAACCAGAGCCGTAATCATACCCACTTTATGGCCAAAGCAATTGCTTAACCCTTGGACTACATTGTATTCGCCACCGCCTTCCCACACGCGAAACTGCTCGGTTTTACGAATACGATCCACGCCGGGGTCAAGACGAAGCATGACTTCACCCAAGGCCATACAATCAAGATGGCCTAACTCTTTTGCAATAATATCCACAGTACATAACCTTCTATAGCAAGCTTATTCTTGTTTTTCAGAAACCAATATAGCGCGTTTTGATTAACCCATAAACGGCAACTCCTAACTTAAAAACAATAAAAACCACCTTTGTAGCTTATCGATAAATTAAATTGGGTAACCACATGGTAATAGCAGGTACAAATGTCAGTAAGAGTAATACCAATACAAGTGGAATAAGAAAGGGTGCTGTCGCCACAACGCAGCGTTCAAAGGGGGTACTGGATACTTTTGCGAGCACATAAAGAACCATCCCCACTGGAGGCGTCAGCAAACCAAGCATGAGATTCAAAATCATAATAATGCCAAAGTGAACGGGATCAATACCGATTTGCACAGCAACAGGCAGTAACACGGGAACTAGAATGGTGATCGCAGCAATGGTCTCCATAAAGCAACCCAATATAAGCACCAGCAAGGTCATGATCAGTAAAATCAAAATCGAATTATCAGTAAAGCCTAACAAGCTGCTAGCAAATAAATCGGCAATCTGATTGGCCGTCAAAATCCAAGCAAAGATAGTCGAGCTTGCCACAATTAACAAAATGGATGCCGTTGTTTCAATGGTTTCTTGTGACACCCTGACAATACTGGCAATACTTAGGGTTCGATAAACAAAGTTGCCTAAGATTAATGCATAAGCCACCGCAGCCACTGCGGCTTCCGTCGGCGTAAATACCCCAGTAGAAATCCCCACCACAATAATCACCGGAGTTAATAAAGGCAAAAATGCTTTCTGAAATGATGCCCATAAATTCGAAAATCTAAAACACTCATCTTTAGGATAGTTGCGAATCTTGGCATACCAAGACACCATAATCATCAAAGAGAACGCCATGATTAATCCTGGAATCAAACCCGCTGCAAACAACTGTCCTATGGACGTATCTGCCACAACGCCATAAATAACCAAGGGCAGAGAAGGTGGAATAATCGGCCCTATGGTGGATGATGCTGCGGTAATACCAACAGAAAAGTCAGAATCATAGCCTGCGTCTTTCATGGCTTTTATTTCAACATTACCCAGACCACCCGCATCGGCAACCGCCGCGCCTGACATTCCTGCAAACACCACACTGGCACCCACGTTTACATGACCTAATCCGCCTGGCATCCAACCTACCAGCGCACGCGCAAAGGCAAAAATACGGTTGGTAATGCCGCCCGTATTCATTAAATGCCCAGCAAGGATAAAGAAAGGAATCGCAATCAATGGGAAGCTGTTAATGCCATTGACCATATTGTGTAGCACCACCACGCTTGGTACACCGTCCGCGATGATAAAAATCAAAGACGCGATGCCTAATGAGACCGCAACAGGCACACCTATCACAAGCAACACAAAAAGTATTAAGAACAACAACAAAATAGACATGTCACACCTTAGTTATACTGAAGTAGCTTGCTCTTCAATTGTAGAAACAATCTGATCACTGCTTAATTTCATTTTTATAACGGCTTTGGCGACTGAATACAAAGACATAGCAACAAAACAGAAAGCAATAATCCAATAAAGATAGCTTTTAGGTAACTCAACCGAAACTAATGTTTGATGGGTTTGTAAAGCAATACTGGATGACATCCACGCACAAGCGCTGTAAAACGCCACACACACAATCTCAGAAACAATAGATAATACCTTGGCAAGGGAAGCGGGAATAAAACGGTATAAGAATTCTAAAAATATATGACTGCCTTTTCGTACCGCAGTAATGGAGCCAACAAAACCGACTAAAACCAGTAAAAATCGTGCGATCTCTTCTGTCCATGCCAAGGAGTCATTTAAGATATATCGAGTAAAAAACTGGAGAAAAACAATACACATCAATGCCCAAAATAAAATCATTACAGGCAAATCAATCATTTTAAAATCCAATGGCTCCTCAACTTGGTTCTCATCGACCAAATTGAGGGGCTCAGAGACCTTGCTCATATTGCACCCTCCCTCTAATGGATTTTACAGTGCACTGATACCAGACAACTGCTCTTTAGTGAAACCAGAATTAATCGAATCTAGGTAGCTATTCACTTTCTCTTGGAAAGGTTTCTTATCTACTTCAACGACTTTAATACCTTGATCTCTAAACCACTGAGCCAGATTTTCTTCCGCTTCGTTAATCTCATTCGACGCACGAGCCGCCGCTTGCACAGATACCTCTTCCAATACAGCATAGTCATCTGCACTTAGGCGATTTTTCGTCATTGAAGAAACCACTGTTACCAAAGAATTGGTCATGTGGCCGGTTAAGTTGATGTACTTCTGAACTTCGTAAAATTTCTTAAACTTAATAGTCGGCAATGGGTTTTCTTGAGCATCCACCAAACCTTGCTGTAACGCTAAATACACTTCAGAGAAGGCTAATGGTGACGCATTAGCGTTCACAGCTTTTGGGAACATTAAAAACATGGGAGCATTAGGAACACGGATTTTCATGCCTTCCATGTCACTCGGTTGATTGATTGGCTTGTTAGACGTAACATGGCGAGCACCATAATAAGTAAAACCAGTCACATCATGACCTGTTACTTTTTCATAGCCTTGTTTGATACCATCGAACAATTCACTGTCACGGTATTTTTTCCAATGGTCGAAGTTACGAATAATAAACGGCAGTCCTGAAAGGGCTAAAGGTTTGTAAGAGCTACCAGCAAAGATTGCACCAGTATAAATCATGTCTACGGTGCCAAAGTTCAAAGATTCATTCAACTCAACTTCTTTACCTAAAGAAGACGCTGGAAATACTTTTATGGCAACTCGTCCATCGGTTTTTGCTTTCATCTCATCCGCAGCCCAAAGTGCTGCTTGATGATAGGGAGAACCCACTTCATAAACATGAGCCCATTTGATTGTGGTTGCAGCTTGCACCGTACCGGAAAACAACCCAACGGTTAACGCCGTTGCCCCCATAATAGATAGTGCAGAACGACGATTAAATTGCTCTTTAAACATACCTTTAGAAACTGCTTTTTTAAACATATCAGTGCCTCATTGTTCCGTTAGTTTTAACGAATAAGACTAACGATTTTTTATTGTTATTATTCCTCTTTCCAATCTTTAATTGAAAAGAGAGAGTTTAAATACGACCGCCTTTAAAACGATTTAAAAATACTAGAGCACCTAGGAACTTTGGTCAACCAATTTATTTTATTGGTATAGTGTTTTTAATGTTTGAATTTTTCAACTCGTAAAAAAGATAACCTAGGCATCATTTCTGTGCATAATAAAGTCCGCACAACGTTGCCCTAGCATCATGGCAACCGCATTGGTGTTGCCTGCATTAATATTTGGTACGGCAGACATATCGCATACTCTCAGTCCTTGTACTCCCCTGACCTGTAACCGATCATTTAGAACAGCCATAGGATCTGTTTTTTTTCCCATTCGACAGGTTCCTGCGGGGTGATAATTCGTCTTCACTGTTTTTTTGCAATGCTCTTCTAATGCATCGTCTGTCAAATCATTTGTGACAGGGTCTAATTGCGGAAGCAGGATCGATTGAATAGAATGCGCTAATGGTGGCGTTTGAAAAGTGTTAATAAAAAACCGTTGTCCAGCCATCATCGCCTGTAAATCGGATTCTTCCTTTAGTAAATTAGGGCAAATAAGCGCTTTATCGTCTGGGTTTGCCGAAGACAAACGAACGTACCCTCTGGACACCGGCTTTACAACAACCGTGGTAATAGTCATACCATAATCATTTTTCACGAGGTTCAGTACATCTCTATCTAGGTACACCATTGGAACACAAAAAGCTTGAATAGAAGCTTCACTCTGTGGATTAGATGGGTTTACAAAAGCCCCTGCTTCAACGCCTGCCGACGTCACAGGCCCAGTGCCAAAAAGTGCGAATTGCAATCCATTAAGCCACATCCTCCAGCCTTCTCCTTGCTTATAGTAACCAAAGCCTTTTTTGGCCGTCGCAATAATAGGGACCTCTGGATGATCGATTAAATTCTCTCCCACACCGGGTAAATCCACATGACACTTAATACCATGCTTCGCTAATTGGTTCGCGCCTCCCACTCCTGACAACATCAATAATTTTGGGGTAATTAATGCCCCCGCCGCTAATATAATTTCACCACCACCGCCTTCCGATAAACGTGCTTCTTGGATGGCACCACTGTCATTTTTATACACTACACCAACGGCTACGCCCTTTTCAATTAGAACTTTTTCCACTCGGCTCTGTAACTGGATATCGAGGTTATTCGGCGACTTACTAGGCTCTAAATAGGCATACGCAGTGCTACTTCGGCGTCCATTCCGATTGGTAAACTGATAAAAGCCTACGCCTTTTTGTCGAGCGCCATTAAAATCATCGTTAAAACCAATGCCTTGCGCCTGCACACTTTGAACAAAATCCCGAGAAGATGCGTCGATATGTTGTGGATCAGAGACCAGTACCGGGCCTTCGTTTCCATGATACTCATTCAATAAACGGTTGTTCGACTCCATCGCTTTGAAATAGGGCAATACATCTTGCCACCCCCATGGTGAGTCTTCGCCCAATAAGGTTTTCCATTCGTCATAATCACTTGCTCTACCACGCATATACACCTGAGCATTAACAGACGATCCGCCACCTAACACATTGCCTTGAGGAATATCATGCACTCGACCACCCAAATGCGCTTGGGGTGTCGTTTGGTGATAATGCATGTATTTACTGCCATTAATCATTTTAAAAATGCCCGCAGGCATGTCCAAAAGCGGATGTTTATGGCTGTAGCCACCTTCTAATAACAGCACCTTGTTTATCGTTTTTTTTGCGAGTGTGGCGGCAACCACCGCTCCTGCCGATCCACCACCAACAACGATGTAGGTATAAAAAGAATTCATATAGACCTCCAACCACCCCATTCAAAACAGCCGCTATTTACAAAAAATGCTGAAGCACAAAAGGCCAGATCTCAGTCTGGCCTTTTGTGTTTTTATATTAAGATTGATGCTTTTTACTGGTAATGATTTTAGCTTGAATGATAACAACCACTAATAAGAAGCCTCCTCGAATAACGGATTGCCAGTAAGCACTGAAGCTAATTGTGCCTAAGCCATTTTCAAAATTTAAAATGTTAAAAATTAACCCTAACAGAATGGCACCCAGTAAGGTTGACGTGATCGAGCCTAAGCCCCCAGTCAGTAATGTGCCACCAACCACCACAGCGGCAATGGCTGAAAGCTCCCAGCCAAGGCCTTCTAAAGGCTGCCCAGCTCCAAAGCCCGAAGCCAACATCACACCAGACAACCCCGCAAGCGCACCACTGAGTACATACACACCAAATAGCGTTTTGTTAACCTCAAGTCCCATTAATTTAGACGCTTCTTCATTACCACCAATTGACAAAACATGCCGGCCAAAAGCAAATTTTTCAAGCAATACCCAACAGATAGCAAACGTAATCAACATAACAACAATCGGCCATGGGATAAAATCAAACATTTTCCCTAAACCAAATTGAGTAAAGTTACTGTCCCAAGACACTTGTACCGATTGATTGTCCGCCAAAACCAATGCCATGCCTCTGGCACCCAGCATCATGGCGAGCGTCGCAATAAAAGGGACTATCTTGAGCTTGGTTATTACAAAAGCATTAATTGCCCCGGTAATCACACCAACAAGAATACCCACTGGCAACGCAACTTCTATCCCATAGGGACTGGCATGAGCCACAACAACACTCGATAAAGCCACAACGGAGCCAACAGATAAATCGATTCCACCCGTCATAATGACAAAACACATGCCAAGTCCAATCAAAATAAACATCGAGTTATAAGACAAGAATGTCATGATGTTGTATTCACTTAAAAACGCGTCATAACGTAAACTGGCAAACAATGTAATGAGCATTAGTGCAACTAACACCGCTTCAGTTTGCCTTGACCCATGTTTATTGCGCTTCATCCTGGGTAAGTTGGACATCATAGAAAGTACGCTCATTATTTTGCTCCCCTTACCTGTTGCATATAAACAGCGACAATAATAATGACGGCCTTTGCAACCATAGCCACAGCATCATGAACACCATTCGCTAACAACGTGTAACCGACAAGTTGGATAATCGCCGCGCCTAACACAGCACCCAAAATAGGCGCTTTACCACCCGTTAATAACACACCGCCGACTATTGCCGCCGATATGGCATCCAATTCCATCAATTGTCCGGTTTGATTCGCGTCGGAAGCGGAGTTAATGGCAGTCGTGATTAAGCCTGCGATTCCTGCTAATAAACCGCACACCATGTACGCCATTAGCTTCACCTTGGTTGCGGGTACACCGGCTAATTCAGCGGCTTTTTCATTGCCACCTACAGCCAACAAAAAGCGCCCGTAAATAGAACGACGCATAAACCAAGCGATAGATAAAGCCAACACAATGGTAATTAACGCCTGCACAGGAACACCAAAGACACGTCCTGTACCAATAAATTCAAAACTGGGATTATCAAACGTTTGCAATTCACCGTTTGTGAGCACTTGCGCGATACCACGACCTGAAATAAATAAAATCAAAGTCGCTATAATGGGCTGTATATTGTATTTACTGATTAAAAAACCATTAAATAACCCAGCAACTCCCGCAGCACTGATCGCCACAACAATGGCAACAAACAACCCCAGCACAGGGTAAGACATACCAAAATCTGATAAGAAAATCATAGGCGCAATCGTGCCCGCCAACGCCATTAGTGCACCGACAGACAGATCAATGCCACCCGATGCAATCACAAGCGTCATACCAATTGCTACAATCGCAACCGTCGCTACTTGCGTTAAGTTCACGTATAACGTTTGTATTTGTAGAAAATTAGGGGTGATCAATATATTGATCAACAACAATAAAAAGAAGGCCCACAGTGCACCATTGCTTTTAAACTGTGACAGAATTTTATCACCGACGGAAGGTTCCTTTAGATTAGGACGATCTTCAATAACAGAACTGTTCATAATCTTCTCCATTTATTCAACACGAAGGCTGGATTCTTGAGCGATGGCTTTCATAATGGCGTTTTCTGTGAGGTGATCATTACTCAACTCTTGAATACTATGGCCATCTTGTAGCACGATGACTCTGTCCGCCCCTTCTACAAGCTCTTCAAACTCCGACGAAATCATCAACACCGTTAAACCTTCATCCGCCAAGCGTCGAATCAATGATTGTATTTCCCCTTTAGCACCCACATCGATACCCCGAGTAGGCTCATCTAAAATAAGAATATTAGGATTTGTTACGAGCCAGCGAGCCAACAATACTTTCTGCTGATTACCACCAGAGAGTTGAGAAATAGGTTGTTCCATTGAAGCGGTTTTAATACCGAGGCGTTTGATAAAATCATCCACTAATTGACGCTCTTTTGCTTCATCGATAAAGCCGTATTTGGCTATTTTAGGCAGTAAAACTAACGTCAGATTTTCTCGCACAGACAGCTGAGGAATGATGCCATCTTCTTTCCGATCTTCAGAACAAAAACCAAAACCGTGCTCAATAGCTGACATAGGGCTACTAAAATCCACTGGTTTATCCGATAAAGAAACATTGCCGCGCTTAAGGTCGTGATCAAGTCCAAAAATAGCCCGCGCTACTTCCGATCGACCAGAACCAAGCAAGCCTGCTAAGCCTAGAATTTCGGATTTATGCAAATTAAAAGACACATTTCTTAATGTGCCAGCGCCTTTCAAACTCTCAACAGACAGCAACACTTCTTCCCTAACATTGCCTGTAGAGGCAAAATTGGTGGTCCCGCCTTTTGCTATTTCTTCCGAATCTCGTCCTAACATGGCTGCCACCATATCAAGTTTGGTCATCTCTTCTATCGCATGCTGACCAATGGTTTGCCCATCTCGCATGACGGTAATTTCATCGCATATTTGAAATAACTCATCCAAATGATGGCTCACATAAAGAATGGCCACACCCGTTGCCTGTAGCTCTTTAATCACTCGAAAGAGCACTTCTTTTTCCCTTTCATCTAAAGAAGAAGTTGGCTCATCCATAATGACAACTTTTGCATCCAAGGCAACCGCGCGAGCAATCGCAACCAATTGTTGAATGGCAATGTTAAAACTACTAAGAGGACGCTCTACATCCAAATCCAAACCAAAGCGTGCCAGTGTTGCTCTTGCATGGGCATGGGCTTTATTCCAATCCACCATTCCAAAGCGCTTAGGCTCGTGACCAAGACAAATATTTTCTGTCACAGATCGATAACCAATTAAATTCACTTCTTGGAAAATGGTACTGATTCCCGCCATTTGAGCCTTATGTGGTGACGCATACGCGACACTTTCCCCCATGAAAAAGATGTCACCACTGTCGAGTTTGTGCGCCCCATTAAGGACTTTGATTAAGGTTGATTTACCTGCACCATTTTGCCCAATAATGGCATGCACTTCCCCTGCTCTAATTTTAAGATCTGCATTTATTAATGCAGGTACGCCAGCAAAGCTTTTATGAATGCCTTTCATCAGTAAAACAACATCATCATCGTTTGATAAACGGCTGCTTTGCTGAATAGGGCTTGCTGCTTTTGGCTCCTCTATCGGATGTGTGTTATTCATTTAAGCCTCAATTCAAAACAATGAAAAATCAAAAGGCGAGAAGCTCTCTTCTCGCCCATTAGGTAAAACGCGCTAACTAGTATGCTTCGTCAATGTGCTGTGCCGCATTATCAATGGTGAAAACACGGTCAGATACACGAACCCAAGGCTCTATCGTTTCGCCATTTGCATAACGTTTCATTGTTTCGCACGCCAATGGGCCAAAGAATGGGCTGGATTCAACTGTTACACCCATTTTTCCATCTAAAATGGCTTGCAAGGCATCACGAGTACCATCGACAGAGACAATTAGAACGTCTTTGCCCGGAACACGACCAGCCGCTTCCAACGCTTGAATAGCACCAATCGCCATTTCATCATTGTGTGCGTAAATGACATCCGCATTTGGGTAGGTTTGTAATAAGGTCTCCGTTACTTTACGACCTTTATCACGGGCAAAGTCGCCTGACTGAGATGCCAAAATTTTCATGCCCGGATGCTTGGCTATTTCATCGTCAAACCCTTTACGACGATCGTTTGCTGGAGACGACCCCGTCGTTCCTTCAAGCTCTAGAATCATTCCTTTACCCCCTGTTTTTTCAATTAACCAATTAGCAGCAATGGCACCCTGTTCAATAAAGTTTGAGCCTAGGAAAGTCACGTAATCGCGTCCAGCTTTGGCAACTTTCTCGTCAACACTGCGGTCAACTAAGAAAACGGGAACGCCTTGAGCTTTGGCTCGTAATACAGCAGGGAGAAGTGGTCGTTCTTCACGAGGGGGTAAAAAGATAACGTCAACACCTTGAGCAATCATGGAATCAACATCAGAAACTTGTTTTGCAGCAGAACCTGCCGCATCGGTATAGACAAGATCCCAATTACAGCTTTCCGCCGTGTCTTTAAAGCTTTTGGTTTCAGCGATACGCCAAGGGTTATTGCTCTCTGTTTGAGCAAAACCCACTTTGTAACGATCCTTTTTTTCTAGAGGAGGCAAATCCGCCAACGCCACACTTGAAAAAACACCGATCAAAGCTGAAACAACCGTCATTTTAAAAATCATACTAACATCTCCAAATTTATTTTTATTTTTACGCTAAATGTTTGAACGCACTCTTAGACTCATTTTTTCTGATTTTTCTTCTATGCCTCTTCTATGAAAATCTCATTTAATTTAAATCGATTTAAATTTTGATTGATTTTATATTTAGATAGCTTCTCCCAATCGAACTCAACACCAACACCAACCGTATCAGGAGCAATGGCCATACCATTTTCAAGCACTAATGGACGTAACGTGTATTTATCTATTGGGAAACTGTGCACTTCAATCCAGCCTCTATTTGGCTGAGATGCAACCAAACTCACGTGCAACTCTTGCATACCATGAGAACACGCAGGAATATTAAATTGATCTGCCATTTTTGCCGCCGCTAACCATCCGGTAATGCCTCCGCAATTGGATGCATCAGGCTGAATGTAGGATAATTTTGCTTGGTGCAACGCATAACCAAATTCATAAATGGTGTGGAGATTCTCTCCCATGGCTAACGGAATAGACGTTGACTCTGCAATCATGGCGTACCCTAAATAATTATCAGGTAAGGTGGGTTCTTCAAACCAGTAAATATCGTATGGTTCGAAGGCGTTTGCTGCTCGAATAGCTTGCTCAACACTCATAGAGTAATTTGCATCGACCATAAAAACGATTTCTGGGCCAATAAGCTCTCTAATGGCTTTAACCCTTGCTATATCGTCTTCTAAGTTAGGTTGACCAACCTTGATTTTAACTGCCGTATAACCACTGTCCAAATAGCCTTGAACGTCTTTTAGCAATCGCTCTAGGGAAAAATTTAAGTCAATGCCACCTCGATACGCTTTGACCTTGTTATTTTGATTGCCAGACACTTGATGCAAAGGCTTACCCAACGCTCGGCAACGTAAATCCCATAAAGCAATATCAATGGCCGATATAGCAAACGACGCAATACCACCTCGACCAACGTAATGAATGCCATATTCCATTTCAGAATACAGCTTTTCAATATTGGTACTGTCTTTACCTAATAATAACGGTGAAAGGTCGGCTTCTATCATAGAGCAAATCGCTAGCCCTCCTTTACCACCAGTGTAAGTGTATCCCGTCCCTTGAGATCCATTTGAAAGCGTGATGGTGACAGTAACCAGTTCAAAATGCGTATGGTCTCCATGCATTGCATCCGATAAAACCTCATCTAGTGGCACAGCAAACAACTGTACATCTATCGATTGTATGATCGCATCATTCACTATTTGTCTCCTAAAAAGTGACAATTAACATTTTACTCTCTTTTTAAATCGATTTAAATTTATAGTTCAAAGACAATAACATATCAAGGCTATTTTCAAATCGATTTAAATTGAAATAATGATACGTTTCCTAAATAAACACTCTTTTATGAAGGAAATCAATTAAGTACGGAGATAAGCACCACAAGAACGTCGAACAATTAGTTCAGATTCAAATATCGTTCGTCGAGGAGGCATAGAAGGATCAAGTAGACGTTGAAACAGAAATGATGCCGCCATTTCACCAATCTTTGATTTTTGTACGTTTACCGTGGTTAACTGAGAATAATGACGACGGCTCTCTGAAATATTATCGCAGCCAATAACAGCAACGTCTTTTCCGGGTTCTAACCCCATTGAAATCAGCCCAGAAATGGCCCCTAGTGCAATCAAGTCCGAAAATCCAACAATCGCAGTAGGAGGTGAATCAACATTTAAGACCTGTGGCAACACTCTTTCCGCTGCGTCAGAGTTATTTTCGCAATCAAACATCAAACCTTCGTCAACAACAAGTCCGTTTAACCTTAATGCATCTGTATAACCTAAACGTCGCTCTTTAGCCGCTTTTGCATCAATATGCCCACCAATAAACGCAATGCGCTTATGTCCCAAATTAATCAAATGACGGGTAGCCAAATGCAGTGAATAACGTTCATCATTACCAACAAAGTCCATATTGGAACCATCCACATCTCGTGTCACCAACACAGTCGGTAGGCCCCTTGTAATTAAAGGTTGCAGTTGCTCAAGACTCGTTCCAACAACAGGACACAACAACAAGCCATCGGAATTATGCTCAATTAACGCATTGATAAAACGCTCTTGTTGTCCCAAAGATTCGTAGCTATTACACAGCAATGACATACGACCTTCTTGTGCCAGCATTTTTTCAGCACTGGCACACACTTCAGTGAAATAAGGATTGGTAAAGTCATGTATGGCCAACCCCACCATACCGCTTTTGCCCGTAATTAAGCTGGCTGCACGACGGTTATAGACATAACCGACTTCTTTGATTTTTGCTTGCACTAAAAGGCGAGTTTTCTCCGCGACTAGTGGGCTATTATTAATCGATAAAGAAACGGTTGCAGTCGACACACCCAAATCTTGAGCAATGTCTTTTAAGGTTAAATGTTTTTTTTGTACCATTATTGTTTTTCCATCGGCACGAGTTGTTATTTTTTATGAAATATTTTCAAAAAAAGAGGCATTTTTATTATTTCTCATTATGCAGCGTAGGCACAGCATTCGCTGCAAATAAGAAACCTTCAAAGTCAGGTTCTTCTACGTTCGCTAACTTAAAGAGTTCTTTTTTTGCGTTCTCTATGTGCTGCCAGACAGCTTGTTTGGTTTCAATAGGTGATCGTTTTTGCAAAGCAATGAGAATGTTTTTATGATCCGACAACCAAAGAGACTGAAGACGCTTTTCATGAAAATACTGCTCGTTCAATGCATCCCATAATGGGTTGGCCGTACGGACGTTATCCCACATCGATTGCGCCATTTGAATCAACATATTATTTTGTGTCGCATCGGCAATGACCATATGAAAATTATGATCCAGTTCATTAAAGTGCTTACTGTCACCATTAATTTCCAACTCTTGCGCTCTTAGAAGGTCACGCATTTCCCGTACATGACTGGCTGAAATTTGAGTCGCTGCAAAAGAGGCGATATTCGTTTCTAAGAGTTGTCGTGCTTGCAGCAACTCAAAGGGGCCGATTTCACTTTCTGCTTCGCCAATAATGGAATTTGCACCCACATTTTCTACAAAAAAGATACCAGCACCTTGCTTTACTTCGACCAGTCCTTGAAGTTCAAGCATAATAATCGCCTCACGAATCGTTGCGCGACTCGCATTATAACGCTCACTTAAATCTCGCTCCGAAGGCAAACGACCACCAGTAGGTAATTCCCCAGAAAGCAAAGTATTTCTAATCTGTTTACCAACTTGCTGATAACGGCGACTACTGGACGACATAAAACATTCTTTATTAAAAAATTTCTATTATTTTATACAAACACGGCTCTATTGTCATAAACAAACGACATTAAAGTCATTTTGAATACCCTCTCAATCACTTTCAGACATGTATTGTCTTACACCATTTAAATATGTACTCCAAACATTTTACAAACCACAAAACACATCCTGTTCATTTTATAAATACCCTTTTAAAAACAGAAAACAGACAAGAACAATACTGACTTTTCAGTCAACAAGAAATATATTTTATTTTTTAAATAAATCAAACAGTTAAACACAACCCTTAGGATAAAAAATTCATTTATTTGAACCGTATTATTCAATAAATAATGAGATCCATTAACATAAAAAAACTGGCAATCGTAATTAACTAAATGATAGAGTTACGTAAGTAGCCATGTAGATCAACTTTATCTTGATTGATATGGGTAGGGGTTAGAAAATAGAAAGTAAACTGAGAACAAAAGCATTCATTCTATAGAGATGGTGCCAATAACACCTGTAAACTAACAGAGTCCGCCTCTTATTTTAGCCCCATTTCAACTTGGCACACCGGTTACAATCTATTGGATATACGCTCGTGATTGATTTTTCTAATAAAAAAGCTCTCCTCATTGAAGATTTACCAGAAGCCAGAGCCATGCAAAAAAAAATGCTTGTTGACTTCGGTTTTAGCTCTGTTGATGTAGCGATGAAAGCAGAATCTGCACT
Source organism: Marinomonas phycocola (assembly GCF_047525455.1). Classification (NCBI taxonomy): domain Bacteria; kingdom Pseudomonadati; phylum Pseudomonadota; class Gammaproteobacteria; order Oceanospirillales; family Oceanospirillaceae; genus Marinomonas; species Marinomonas phycocola. Next base: position 45,118 of record NZ_JBLIXL010000014.1, on the reverse strand, counting down.
TGAGTTATTACACAGCTCAACGTACGACGTTATTTTATCCGATTATAATCTTGGGAAAGGTAAAAACGGACAACAAATTCTTGAAGAAGTCAGACTTGCTTCTCTTATCCCAAACACCTCAACCTACCTTATGGTGACCGCTGAAACCTCCATGGAAATGGTGATGGGCTCTATTGAATGCCAACCAGACGGATACATTGCTAAACCCTTTTCCCAAGCCCTTTTGCAAAAACGTCTCGTTAAATTAATTGAAAGTAAAGAGAAGTTAAAAGCCATTAATATTGCGCTGGATGAGGGAGACTTCCAACTGGCTATTGACGAATGCATCAGAGTCTCTAAGCAACATCCTATTTTGCATGGCCGATGCCAGCGAATTTTAAGTGACTGTTATATTTCACTAAAACAATACGATAAAGCTCTAGAACTCTTTGATCATGTTTTAGAAGAAAGGCAGATGCCGTGGGCACTTTTTGGAAAAGCGAAGGTTCAGTTTTTACAGAAAAAATTTCTTAAATCAGAAGCCAACTTTAAACAACTCACGTTCGATAATCAGTTCTTTGTCAATTCCCATGACTGGCTAGCAAAATGTTTAATGGCGCAAAACAAATACCAAGAAGCGCAACAAGTTCTTATAGAAGCACTTAAAAAATCACCTCAGAGTGTTGTTCGACAAAAGACACTCGGCAACATCAGTTTAAAACTAAAAGACTATGAGGTTGCTGAAACGTCTTTCAGAAAAGCGGTGTCCTTGGCCAAACACTCTCATTTTAATACGCCAGATATCTACATTAACCATCTAGTATCGATTATTAAAATAGGTCAAATCAGTGAAACTCTGCATCTAAAACAAAAAAATATTTTTAAACGAACCGCTCAAAAGATTGATCTGTACTTTGAGAATAACCTAAAAACCATGACGCATAAATACGAGCTATCAGTCGACCTATATATTGCGGTTAAAGATAAAGTCCAAGCAATGTCTGCTCTAAACATTTGGGATAAACAAGCAAGCATTGGAAAAGCCAACCCACCACCCGTTGATTTAGAAGCAAAGATAGCGGCTTTAGAAGAAAAGAGCATCGAAAGTAATGTGGAAAAAAAGTGATCAAAACCACTTAAAGCAACTGACGTTCCATACTGTCAGTTGCTTTAATCCGTCTGTTTAGACAAATGTCTAAAGGCGTTTAATCTTTTGGGTATGCCCCACGGGGTTCAATATTATTGTGCGCACCTTCCTTAATTTAACACATGCAATTTAATAGTAATTAACGTAACTACCTCACTTCGAGACACATACGCCACTGAGCTGTAAGCCAAGTCCGCTGGAACAATTACGATACGCGCGTTTTTATTCCCAATAAAATAACAGTCGAACCCGTTTCATATTTTCCTAAAACAGTGTCTATTTTCAAATAATCAAAACGCTTAATGGCCATTTAGTTTTAGTTAAGTTCTGAGCAAGTCGGTTAGGACCACTCTCGTAGAGAAGAATAATAGAAATCTGAAGGGTTATGGGTATGAATAGCGCTTAGTGTCATGTTTTGAGGCACTTTACTATCAAACAGGTGACTTAAGGCTTAATAAGTGACAAAAAAGCACCGCGCAACTCGGGGTGTAAAAATGTATAACCACTTTCTTGTAGACGTTTTGGAACCACTCTTTGTCCATCAAGCAGTAGCGTGGACATTTCTCCCATTAATGACCGAATAACAAAAGACGGCACTCTAAACAGACAAGGTCGGTTTAATGAATGCGCAAACTCTCGACTGAACTCGTTATTTGTCACTGGTACAGGCGACGTAAAGTTGTAAACACCATGACAGCCACTGTTACCTATTAGATGCAGTATTCCTTGCAACATATCATCTATATGTATCCAAGAGATGTATTGTTGACCATGACTGATTGGTCCCCCTAGGCCCATTTTAAATGGTAAGCGCATTTTAGATAAAGCGCCTCCTTTTTTACTAACAACAAAACCTGTTCGCAAAATACAGACTCGTGTTTTCTCTGATTCCGCTTGTTTGGCGATTGACTCCCATTTGGCACACAATCGATGACTAAACTCATCGTGAACTGCTATAAATTCCTCGTCGATGGCGTGATCATCTTGCTTGCCGTAGAACCCAATCGCGGAACCGCTAATAAATAAGTGAGGCGGTTTTTTTCCTGATTGAATAAGTTGTACGAGTTTTTCAGTCACCAACCATCGACTATTTTCAATTTCGCGTTTTTGATCTTCCGACCAACGTTTTGCAACAATGGGTTCACCAGCAAGGTTAATAACAACATCAAATTCGTCTAAATTATTAAGCGCCTCAAGCGTAGAAAGATAGTGATGAACATCGCCTAATTTGGCTTTAGACTGGGTCGTATTGCGAGTTAGCACAGTGATTTCATTGCCTTCCAACATAGAAAGAAGATTAGAGCCTATTAAGCCCGATCCTCCGGTTATTAATATTTTCATGCTTCATTCCTCTGATTGAGTCTCTTAGTCATTATGGATAAAGAGATGCTTTTTAACGGAAAGTGATTAAATAACTGACAACCTATATTGACTTAATACGCTCGTTATCAAGAAATGGTTCACTAATAAATAAATTAATGCATATATAAAGAGAAGGGACAACACAAAGAAGAAGAGAGGTATATTTTTAAAGAGGATAATCCTATTTGAACCAGAGCATAATAGGCACTGCACTCTGGTTCAAATGATGAAAGTTACTTGTTTTCAGCTCGGCCAGCAAATTTACGTTCTTCTACATTTACTTTGATTTTATCACCAGTAGATATGTGTTCAGGCACTTGTATCGTAACACCAGTAGATAACTTAGCTGGCTTATTACGAGATGTTGCGGACGCACCTTTGATCGAAGGGTCAGTTTCTACCACTTCCAATTCAACATTGGTTGGTAGATCCAACGCAACCGGAGAATCATCAACCAATACAACTTGAATGCCTGCTGTTTCTTCGTTGATGAATAAAACGTCATCTTCAATAGAGCTCTTATTTAAATTGTAAGGTGTGTAATCTTCGTTATCCATAAAGACATATTCGTCACCATCTACATAAGAAAACATAGCAGGTCGGCGAATCAGATCCGCCAAGTTTAACATTTCAGAATCTTTGAAGGTTTCATCCAGTTTACTGCCCGATACCACATCATACATACGCATACGATAAAGGCTACCACCCGCCCTACCTTGAGGAACAGAACGCTCAATATCTTTTACTATGTATGTTTTACCATTGTATTCAACGGCTGAATTCTTTTTAATATCGCTGGACTTAGGCATTTTATCGCTTCCTGAATAAGTGTTTGTTATGAGCAGATCACTGCAAAAAATGGTTTTCGAATCCTATATGACGCTCCCATAACCAGCAAGGTATCTTTCGGATTTAATAACGTTTGAATACAGTTAGGGCTGTATCTGGTCTTATTATGAATCTAGACGCTACACATTAGCTAACTTAATATGCACAGCAAGCAAAGGTTGATCACCGATAAGCTCAGCCGTATGACCATGTCTTTGATCATCAAATGCTTCATCAGGCTGCAAACAATCTTTTGCAATAAACATATCCCCAGCAGAGAAGTCCTGATAACGGCCATTTCTCAAAGTCATTCGTAGTGTACCGGCTCGGATAATGATTAATGTTGGATCGCCTGCAACATGCCAAGAACTAAAATAACCCGATTGGCTCATACGATGTCGAAAGTTAGCACTCTCGATCCTTGGAGTGATAAACAAACCATTGTAATCGTCTAAACTGTACGTTTCATTAGCAAATACAGAAACACCTGTTTTTTGTGTCTCTGGGTCAATGGGGGAATGCAGTACAGTGATATCTATCGTATTTTCAAGGTTCGCGTTCAAAACAGACTCCACACAAAAATAAGGTTTATCGAGATACAATCACTTCGGGAGTTGTTTGATTAAGCATAGGATCGCATCAAAAGAATTGGAGAAAATGTCGAGTCCAGATTTTTCTTGATTCTGATTTTCTTCAAGCCACATCGTTGCACCGCTTAACACCACAGGAATAGCCAGATTTTTTAATTCGACTTTAAGATACTGTTTATCCCCGAAGCCACAATCTAAATGGCTTACAAAATAGTTCGGCTTGATACCCTCAATTAAAGGAAGATTGTCTTCCAAGGAAGACAAAGTATCAATCACAATGACATGCAAGCCTTCATCAGAGCACCATGCCGCTTGAAGCCAAGTCCATATGCTAGGTTCACCATCCAAACAAGTAAGCAATACTTTTTCTTGCTGTTTCGCTTTATCCCTAGAAAGTAATCGTGAATTAATGCGTTGCTTTAATAATGCAATGAAATAACTGGCTAACGCAGACGTTGACGTATTTTGTTGCAATCGAGAAAATACAGGGGACAACCAATAGTGTATAACCGTCTCCATTGGGTACTGTGAGAAATTCTGCTGTATTAAGGCGTCTATTTTATCTTCTTGAAATTGTTCAATCGCCAGTAGCAAGGATTCTTGTTGAGCAAACCATTCACTAGAAACACTGCCATCATTAATATCCACTTTCTGATCCAGCAGTGCTCTTACTTTACTCACTGCCACCCCTTTGTTAATCCAATTCACAATGGCTGTTACTTTCTGTACATCTTGGTCTGAATAAAGTCGATGTCCCTTCTCTGTCCGTATGGGTTTTAGCAATCCGTAACGCCGCTCCCATGCTCTTAATGTGACTGAGTTCACACCGGTTTTTAATGATAATTCTCGAATAGGAAAAAGCATGTCTTTGGTTTCCTTTTCTGACAAGAGGAAGGATTCATTCGTATTCATAAGCCCATCATCATTATTAATTATAAGAATAAATAAAAATTTTTCGCAGCACACTTTGTACAAAACGATAAAAATTATACAAAAGAAATTTTGTATAATTAATTTGCATTTCTTGTACAAAGCACTATATTGTACAGATACACATTATACAATATAAATTCTGTATAACTTATGGATCACTTATTATGACTGAAAAACAACATTCACACCCAACGACAGACATTGCCATCATTGGCGCAGGAATATCAGGGGCTTATTGCGCATCTCTGCTCTCTTCTGCGGGTATGGAGGTGTGTTTAGTTGAAAAAAGCAGAGGGACTGGAGGACGTAGTAGTAGCAAACGCGTATCGAATACGGAAAGTTGTGACCTTGGCGCACCTTTTTTCCATATCTCACATCCATCATTACAAGCCGTCGTCCAGCAATGGGTGTCAGATGAAATCGTTGCTCCTTGGGTTGATGCCGATACAGAAAATGCAACAGCATATACTGGCATTCCAAAAATGAGTGCAATAACACGCCACTTAATACAAAACTCTACTATTATCAATAATTGTCGGGTTCATTATATTGAAAGGTCAGGCAGTGAATGGACATTAAGGGACGATTCGTACAACGTTATTTTAAGCTGTAATACATTGATCGTTACGGCACCAGCAAGTCAAACATGCCCATTATTAGCAACGCCGTATATACCTAACAACTTGTTGCTTGAAGTGCATAAAGCCAGCGCCCTAAGCAGACCTCAATGGAGCATGCTCTTAACCACTCAGGTAAACGAAACAGCAAAAAACTTTTCTCAAGCAAGGTCAATAATGCAACCAAGCAACCATTCAGTTGTTGAGAGAATCATATTTGATAGTAGAAAACCTCTGCGTCCCGACACCTCATGCAATTGGATTATTCAAGCTCGTAGCGAATGGAGTGAGCACCATATAGACGCCAATGAAGAGGCGGTGAAAAGTACATTATCTCAGGCTTTTTTTGACATTACTGGTTTGCAAGGCGATCCCGTTTTATGCCATCGCTGGTTATTAGCAAGACATTCTCCCATTAATGGAATGCCATCTCGATGGGAGCCAAATTATCAAATAGGTTTAGCAGCAGATTGGTTATGTAAAGGCGATGTTGAAGGGGCTTTATTAAGCGCTCAACATTTGTGTAACACCATACTCAGTGAATATAAATCGCAATGATGCGACAAGGATAAGGTGACCGCTATGAACTCTAATGAAACCGTAACTCCGCAAGCACTTCATTTTGTAGAAAACAGTAAGAGCAAAGAACCAGCAATCAAGGTAGGTATCAGTTCTTGTTTATTAGGTCAAAATGTTCGCTTTAACGGTGGCCATAGCCGTTCAAACTATTGTGATGATACCTTGCAAAATCATTTCTCTTTTGAAACATTTTGCCCAGAAATGGCAGCGGGGTTTGGTGCACCTAGACCAACATTACGCTTAGAAGGGGACCCTAACGCGCCACGATTAGCCTACTCAAATAAGCCAGGCTCAAATGTCATTGACGAGTTTTTAGCGCCAAGCCAACTCTATGTTGAGACTCTAGATCACCTTGATGGTTACATACTCATGAAAAAATCACCGAGCTGCGGGCTGAGCCGTATTAAGGTCTATCAGGAAAATGGTAACCCGCATACAAAACAAAGATCGGGGTTATTCACTGAACTCTTGCAAAAAAAATACCCTTATTTGCCGATCGAAGAAGACGCCCGTTTAAATGACCCGGCACTCAGAGAAAACTTTATTTTAAGAGTGTATGCACACCATGAATTTCGCCATTGCGTTGACGCCAAATTAAGCATGCATGCTCTACTTGAGTTCCATAGTCGCTATAAATACGTGGTAATGTCTCAATCTCAACCTGCCTACAAAGCCTTAGGCAAATTACTTTCTGAAAACCGCTCTATGTCGATCATAGAAAGGCGCGACTGCTATTTTTCTACGTTTATGGAAGCACTCAGTAAACCAGCCAAGCGTCGCAATCATTGCAATACCTTAATGCATCTGATGGGGTATTTAAAGCGTCACGTTGAAAGTTCAATACGCAGGGACATTCTGAATGTGATCGAACAATATCGTCGTGGAGAAGTCAATTTAACGACACCAATGACGCTGTTGCAGCATTACTTAAAACACTACGGAAGTGAATACGTCAAGCAACAACGATACACCTCACCTTATTACCCTTCAGAGTTGGGTATTCGAAATCAAATTTAAATGTAGTGAGTGAGGTAAAGGTACCCCTATGAATACTCAAGTGGTCTGGCTAAGAAACGACTTACGTATTAAAGACAATCCAGCGGTCTTTTATGCGTCACAAAAAGGTCCTATCAGTATCCTTGTTTGCGCTACGCCAGACCAATGGAAAGCGCATCAGGAGTCAGCAGCTAAGTTAGGCGTAAGAGCAGATTTAATTCAACTGGTGACACAGCAAGCCGCAGAATTAGGCATTCCCGTATCCGTTATTGACGCTCACTATTTTATGGATTTGCCGCTATTAATTATGGCGTTTTGTCGTTCAGTCAACTCAACTCACCTTTGGTTCAATGCAGACACACCACTGCATGAAAGACAAAGAGATGACTCCGTTCTCACTCTCCTATCTCAGCATGATATCAATACGCATGTTTGCCCAGCTGATTTAATCGTTACGGGATCAGTACTAAGCCAACAAGGTTCTCCCTTTAAAGTGTTTACTCCTTTTTATAAACGTTGGTTACAAATACTAAGCACACAGGATCGCTCACCCCTTCCCCTTCCTCAGAGACAAGGTGCTCCATTGATAGCGACCAAATCCATACTAGACTGGAAAGAGCCTTATAGAGACGATCTGTGGCCTATTAATCAAGAAACCATTACGCAACGACTTTGGTCATTTTGCCATTACAAAGAAGCTCAATATGAAGATCACAGAGACATACCCTCTTTACCCGGTACTAGCACACTTTCCCCCTACCTTAGTTTAGGGGCTATTGGTCCAAGAGAGCTACTCTTTGCCATTGAATATTGCCACGATCAAACAGAAAGAGATTGGCAAAGCAGTATTTGGCTTAAAGAACTTGCATGGCGGGATTTTTACCGTCAATTGATGTCACACTTTGATTGTTTAAGTATGGAGAAGCCGTTTAAGCCAGAAACAGAGCAAATTACGTGGCAAGATCCAAATCACCATTTTCAAGCGTGGTGTGATGGCAACACAGGCTTCCCTATTGTCGATGCCGCGATGCGGCAACTAAAACAAACGGGTTGGATGCACAATCGACTGCGTATGATTGCCGCCAGCTTTTTAACAAAACTCTTGTTTATTGATTGGCGCATTGGAGAAAGATACTTTATGAATCACCTTATTGATGGTGAATTTGCAGCGAATAATGGCGGGTGGCAATGGAGTGCGTCGACAGGCTGCGATGCCGTACCTTATTTTCGTATTTTTAATCCAACAAGGCAGTCGGAGAGATTCGATTCAACGGGTGACTTTATTCGACGCTTTGTACCCGAGCTCACCTCCCTAAATAATAAATCCATTCATAATCCATCAGAAACAGAACGCCTTAAGCTTCAATACCCTATGCCCATCATAGATTACAAAACAGCAAGAGCCAGAGCCATTACACGCTTTTCTGAACTCAAGAAAAACGGATCGAGTTAAGTCTCTTTTATTGCTTACAAATCGAATCTTAATCTATAAAATAAAAAACATTACACCTATAATGTTTTTTCTTTATCGAGCGGCTTATAGCCACGTTTTACTCATGGGGCATCAATTAAAACGCCTTATTCTGAAACACCCTATTTGGGAGCGATTATGTCTGATCAACACATCCAAGATGTCCTTATTAATCTACGCAGAATCATTCGTGCGACCGACTTACAGTCAAAATGGATTACAAAAAACTGCGGCCTTACCATTCCTCAAATCGTCGTATTACGCTCTATTGCGGAACTAGGAGATGTCACGGTAAAAAAACTGTCGGATCAAGTTTCTTTATCGCAAGCAACCGTAACAACGATTTTAAACCGCTTAGAAGACAAAGAGTTGGTAACCCGAGTCCGTTCAAATGCAGATAAGAGAATTGTTCACGCTAGATTGACTAACAACAGCCTAAAAGTCTTAGAAGGTACTCCACCATTAATGCATGAAAAATTCATCAGTGAGTTCACTCAATTACAGGCTTGGGAACAGACACAGATACTCTCATCATTACAAAGAATAGCAACAATGATGAACGCAGATACATTAGATGCATCGCCTTTACTGGACGTCAACGCACCAACGGCCCAATGAAAAAGCGCAGATACAGAGGTGATTATCGATAAAATAAGATGCCGATATGCGTTACAAAAAATAAGTTTCTTGAAAAAAATTGATATAACTACCTAGACTATATAGACTTAAAATACTTTGAGAACTAATCATTTTAACCATCACTTTTCAAGAAAGGACATTTTATGCGTAAAGCTCTTATCGTTACCAGCGTTTTATCCCTTGCTCCTGCTATCAGTTTTGCAGCGGATTGCGGCGACGTATCCATTGCGGATATGAACTGGAGCTCTGCTTCACTAATGGCTAATGTTGATAAATTTATCCTAGAAAATGGTTACGGCTGTACTGTTGATCTTATTCCTGGTGATACAATGCCGACAGGCACGTCAATGCTAGAAAAGAATGAGCCAGACATTGCACCTGAAATGTGGGCAAATTCTTCCATCGACGCATTACAAAAAGGAATTGATGAAAAACGTTTACGTTTCTCTGTTAACTCTCTTTCTGATGGCGGAGAAGAAGGCTTCTGGGTACCTAAATACCTTGTTGACAAAATGCCTGAACTGGCCACTATTGAAGGCGTTCTAGCACATCCTGAATTATTCAAACACCCTGAAGACGATTCCATTGGTGGTTTATACAGCTGCCCAGCTGGTTGGAACTGCCAAATTTCCACGCAGAATCTATTTAAAGCATTGAAAATGGAAGAGGCAGGCTTTGAAATTATTGATCCAGGTTCTGCTGCGGGTCTGTCTGGCTCAATCGCTAGAGCATACGAAAGAGAAAAAGGTTGGTTAGGCTATTACTGGGCTCCAACGGCTATTTTGGGTAAATATGAAATGGTAAAAGTTGATTTTGGTACTGGTATTGATAAACAACACTTCATTGATTGTGTTACTCAAGAAGATTGTCTAGACCCTAAACCCACCATGTACCCATCTTCTTTTGTAACAACAGTAACAACTGAAAGCTTCGCTACTCGTGAACCTGAAGCATACGAATACTTTACGAAACGCGCCTTCAGAAACAAAGACATGAATATCCTGCTTGCATGGATGGAAGACAATCAAGCGGATGGCGACATTGCAGCTGAATACTTCATTGAGAACAACGAAAACCTTTGGAGCCAATGGGTACCTGCGGACGTTGCAATGAAAATCAAGAACTCACTATAAGATTAAGTGATTGTATGAATAAGTGGTTCAAGGATCGAACGCTTATTCACTTTATCAAAAGGTTAACACTGGCCTTTCAACATTTTAAAAATATATTCGTACTTAAAGCTAAATTGAAAAGGCTCAAAAATTATGTCTGACTCCTCATGGCTCACTGAGTTCCCCCAACTCGAACGTCGCGATTTAATTGATATTCGTAAAGGCCTTGATGGTGCTTATCGTTCATTCTCCCGTGAATATGGAGAAACCATTGAAAACTTCTTCGATCCGTTACTGACTTTCTTAATTTGGTTTGAGAAGCTCTTAATTAACAGCCCATGGTGGATCGTCGTTGCGGTTATCGTTGCTATTGTCTACGCGGCCAGCCGTTCAGGAAAATTGACTCTAGGTGTTCTTGCTTCATTACTAACCATTGGCTATTTTGGCATGTGGGAAGACACCATGCGCACACTCAGTATAATAACCGTCTGTACTCTGCTCTCCATCGGCATAGGTATTCCTATCGGGATTTTAATTTCTCGATCAAACAGAGCACAAAGTATCGTTAACCCCATTCTAGATATAATGCAAACCATGCCCGCATTTGTCTACTTGATACCCGTCGTTATGCTACTTGGCATCGGTAAAATACCTGGCGTCATTGCGGTAATCATTTACGCCATTCCACCGGTCATACGCTTGACTAACCTTGGTATACGACTCGTTAGTCAAGAAACTCTCGAAGCGGCCACAGCCTACGGTGCAACGCCCACCCAACGTTTATTCGGAGTACAACTCCCATTGGCTTTACCGACAATTATGGCGGGTATAAACCAAACGATTATGATGGCGCTTTCAATGGTGGTCGTCGCATCAATGATTGGTGTAAAAGGATTGGGACAACCCGTTTTAAAATCCATCACAAATCAATATTTCACATTAGGGTTACTCAATGGTTTAGCCATTGTCGCTCTTGCTATTATTTTTGATCGTGTCTCACAAACTTACGCTAAACGTACTCAAAAACACCTAGAAGGCCATAATAATGGATAACACTCCTGAAACTCCATTCATCGAAATTGAAGGCCTTTATCAAATTTTTGGCAAAACACCAAAAAAGATTATGCCTTTGGTCCATGAAGGAAAAAACAAAGACGACATTCTCGCAGAAACAGGCCATACCGTTGGTTTAAAAGACATTAATTTAACCGTCAATCGAGGAGAAATCTTCGTTATTATGGGCCTATCTGGCTCAGGGAAATCGACCCTAATTCGTCACTTCAACCGCTTAATTGACCCTACCCAAGGTCAAATTAAAGTAGAAGGAGACGACATTATGAAATTTTCCATCAAAGAATTAACAGAATTCAGACGCCATAAGATGTCCATGGTATTTCAGAACTTTGGATTAATGCCTCATCGAAACGTGATCGATAATGTGTCTTATGGATTATCAATTCAAGGCATAGACAAAGGTGAACGCTATGCATCAGCCACTCAGTGGTTGGACACCGTTGGTCTAAATGGATATGGAGAGCAATATCCCTCTCAGCTCTCTGGCGGACAACAACAAAGGGTAGGCTTAGCTCGCGCTTTATGTACAAATGCAGAAATCTTGTTAATGGATGAAGCCTTTTCCGCACTTGACCCTCTGATTCGCAGTGAAATGCAGGATCAATTAATACAGCTTCAAAATGATTTGCAAAAGACCATTATCTTTATTACCCATGATTTAGATGAAGCATTAAGAATTGGAGATCGTATTGCAATTCTTAAAGACGGTGAATTGGTTCAAATTGGAGCGCCTGTCGATATATTACTTAACCCTGCCGATGGGTATGTTAAAGCGTTCGTAAAAGATGTCAATAAAGCTCGTGCTGTGCCAGTTAAGACTATTATGCAAAACACAGTATCTCTTATTACCCACACAAATTTACAAGGCGCTCTAGAACAACTTGTCTCAAACAGTGATAATAATCACTATGGTTTTTATCAAACTAACGAGGGATTCCAAGGGGTACTCACTGCAAGTCAATTAAACAGTGCACTTTTCGCACGGCCGAGTGGAGACGTTCTTCCTGAGGACGTAATTAGTACACCAACGATCACCTCAGATATGTCGCTTGAAGCCGCTCTACCTAACGCCTTGATTTCATCTTATGCATTGCCTGTATTGAATAAAGAAGGCCTTCATATTGGCGAGTTAAATCAAGAGATGTTAGCTGGGACGATCAACAACGCAAAACCCTGACCTTAAACGATACAAAGCCCCCATCAATTGGACAGTCCAACCATTGGGGGCCAAGTCAATATTGGCTTTTATATTCTCATCGAGATCATTTGTCTGACCAGACAGCAAATTCATTATTACTGGGGTCAGAAAAATGAAATCGACGGCCTCCAGGGAAGCTAAAAATATTTTGAACAATAGTGCCGCCGTTTTCAACAATGGTTTCTTTTATACCTTCCAAATCATCACTATAAAGCACAACAAGCGCACTGCCATCTTTCGTATTTGAGGATTTTTCAGAATGAAAAAAACCTCCGTCTAAACCTGCATTCTCAAAAGCGCTGTATTCAGACCCATAATCAACAAATCCCCAACCAAATGTTTGTTTAAAAAAGGTTTTTGTTGCATCAAGTTTAGCCGCAGGCAGTTCAATGTAGTTTATTTTATTATTTTGCATACAGTACTCCCATTGTATTTAATGATAGGCAAGTTTTCTACAAAACCACTTTATTAAGTGCCTCTCAATGTAGCAGTTTACGTCATCAACATAAAGTTGAGCACTGAATTTTTGACCATAAAAAAGTCGCTAGCTCATTGTGCCTAGCGACTTTCGAATACCGTATTAATACAAATAAAACCGTATGATTAGGTTATAAAATAGTTAATCACATACGCTGGCAAATCTGCCGCAGGAATCGTAATTTGTTCCATTGTGTCACGATCACGAACCGTAACAGGTGCGCCTTGTTGTTCAATAGAGTCAAAATCAACGGTTACACAAATGGGTGTTCCAACTTCATCATGACGACGATAGCCTTTACCAACATTCCCTGTGTTCTCATATAAAATACGGCCTAGGCCGAGCTTTTGCAGCTTGTTTTTCAATTCTTTAGCAAGGGCCACAATCTCAGGCTTATTCTTTTTAAGAGGCATAATCGCCACTTTGATAGGCGCAAGATGCGGCTTAAATTTCAAAACAATGCGTGACGTACCATTTTCGAGTTTTTCTTCTGTATAGGCTTCCGTCATAACCGCAAGTACACCGCGGTCTAACCCTGCTGAAGGCTCAATACAAAATGGCACTTCCCACTTATTTTCTGCTAAATCGCGAACAGCCAACTTAGCTGTAGAGTGTTCATTCTTCTTCACGCTAGCAGACAAACCAAACTCTTCTTGGGCCTTAGTATGGGAACCCAAATCATAATCAGTGCGGTTTGCTACGCCTTCTAACTCTTCAAAACCATGAGGAAATTTATACAAAATATCCACTGTAGATTTTGAGTAATGCGCTAAGTCATCACCTGTCACATATTCAAATTCAATATTTTCTTCTGCTAAACCTTGATCCAACCACCACTGTTTGCGCAGTTTTACCCAAGTATCGTGCCATTTTTCATCTTCTCCTGGTTTGCAGAAAAATTCCAATTCCATTTGTTCAAATTCACGAACACGAAAAATAAAGTTACGCGGTGTAATTTCGTTACGAAAAGATTTACCAATTTGAGCAATACCAAAAGGCAATGCACGAGACGTTGAGTCAACAACATTCTTAAAGTTTGTAAAAATGCCTTGAGCAGTTTCTGGACGAAGATACGTATAGGAATCGTCATCGACCATAGGGCCAACATTGGTTTTAAACATCAAATTAAAGTCACGAGGCTCTGTTACATTTTCAGAACCACAGTTATCACATACTTTAATGTCTTTCATATGATCTGCACGCATACGAGATTTACACTCATGGCAATCAACCATAGGGTCAGTGAAAGTATCCTCATGACCAGAATACTTATAAACCAACTTATTCTGTACAATAGAAGCGTCAAGACCTTCAACATCATCACGCTCATACACCATAGCACGCCACCATGCTGCTTTTACATTATTCTTAAGTTCAACACCCAATGGACCATAATCGTAAGCCCCTTGCATGCCACCATAAATTTCACTGCCTTGAAAAATAAATCCACGACGTTTACAAAGGGAGACGAGTTCATCCATTGTTTTAGCTGGCATGTATAGACACCTTAAAAGCAATCATTAAGTTAATACGTAAATAGACAGGTAAACTGCCTTCAAAAGAGGCAAACATTGTACTCTGAGCCAGTACTTCACTCAATGGTAGAAGTGATTAAGCTTAAAAGATCAATTGTAGAACAGGAGAAAAGGAGCCTTATCATGTTAAGGAAGGTGCGAATAAGTCCTCTTGTCTCAGCATGTGGATAAAAGCCGGCTATTCGAGGCGAGTATCGAATAGCCGGCCTATTGTCGAGATACTTAACAAAGAATACTGTCTTTTAGACCATGCCCTGCGGGTCTTAGTAGACTTATTCGCACCTTCCTTAAGAATGCATGTAGAATTGAGCTTTGCCCATTTCTTTTGCTTTATACATCGCTTGATCCGCCAAAATGATCAATCCATCTAATGTTGTCGCATGCTGAGGGTATAAAACACCACCAATAGACAATGAGACAGACAACCCCTTTTGAAGAGATTCATGGCCATTACGTACAAGCTTACAAGCAAAAGCCTCCAGTGACTCTTGCGTCATATTAGGCAAGATAATAATAAATTCATCACCACCAAAACGAATCAATTCTTGATCATCTTCCAACTGCAGGGATAGCTTTGTCGAGATGGTCTTTAGAACCTTATCCCCATAAGTATGACCAAGAACATCATTCACTCGCTTAAATCCATCGAGATCAATAAACAACATACCAAACGATAAGGGCAGTTCTGTAGCTTTGTTTGTTACACTATCAAAATAATCCGTTAGTTTATTACGATTGCCAAGTCCTGTTAGCAAATCAGTTTTACTTAATAGTAAGTTTTTTCTACTTATATGAATAAAATAAAACACAGAACACATAGCGATAAAAAGGATCATTATAGTCACAATAATGATCATTCTTTGCTTGCTATCTCTATTTTCAACTTTATTAATCAAGTCTTCAGCTCGATAAAACAAAGTATTGATTGATAACTCGACATTGGTTCTTTTGAGCCTTTCACTGTATTCTTGCTGAAGCTCTGTATATTTATTAAGTACTTCTAAAGAGCGAATCAAGCTTTTAATATCATCTTCTAGAAAAGAGCTGCACGTCGAACATTTAGGAAAAGAAAAATTGCCAAAACTGATCCCTTTCCTTGTTGCGATCTCCAGAAGTTCATTAAACCAGAAGGTTTCAAGATCCCGCCTGTACTTATACAGTTCATCCTTCAACTCGGGCTTTCTTTCTGCTAATTTAAAAATCTCTTCACCGACTCGCTCGAAGTTCAATGCCAAAAAATTAATTGACGATTTAATTATCGCCAATGTTGATGATAAATCACCGATCAACGACTCTTTATTTAGAAATCGTTCTTTCAGCTCATAAATAATAGACAATGTCTCTTCATCATCTTCATTAACACTTTTTTCTAAAGCGTCTAAAAATCGGTTGAAGCTCGCTATTTTTATATTAATTGGTTCAAAATCATCATGATAAAAAGATTGATTGTATAAAATTTTGTAGTTCAAGTTCTCATTAATGTCTTCTAGATTTGAGATCGCTGAAATAAAATCGGATTGATGATTAGACTCCTCAATAAAAAAATCCCTAAAAATAAAAACGACAACTAATAAAGGAAAAAACAATAAAAGTGATTTTTTTATCATAAAGTTAATCCATTAACCTAGGTAGAAAGTTCCCAGATAAACTTTCTAGTGAACTTACTAAGTCCGTAGAGTCTTTATCACTTAGTACTAAACCTAATGGATAAAAGACCATTGTTTTTACAACTTCATCTAACGTTGCAATCGAACCATAATGGAAATAAGGGGACAATGAAAATGCGCCACCTTGAGAAAAAAGATGGCATCCAGTACAACTTTTCCCATTATCAAACAAGATACGATCGCTAAATAATGCTTTTCCGAGCATTATCTTGGCGTGGTTTTTTGTAATATTTGGGTATGAGATAGGTTTGATAGGAAATTCATTGCGAGTATTAATATTGAATATAAAACCCAATAAAAAAATGACTGTAATCCTCGCAATTAAACTGTGATTATTCACTAAATATAGGGTCATTCGCTGGAAGTACTTTTTGAATCCATAATGCCAATTTGTGTTTCATGCTTTGCAAATCTTCTTTGTCTGGCGGTACAGGAACAATCAGTTTATCTAATACAAGTAGACGATATAACACTTCCACTTTTTGATTGGCAGACATGGTTGCGGTAAAAGCAGAATAGCCTCTCTTGGTCGCGTAGTTTTCTCCAACCTGAAGCGCCTTTTTAACAAATGCGGCTTCATTTTTAATTTTTTTCATACTGATAACTCCCATAAATTACTTTAGCACTATTTTTAAAAACATCAACCTAAGAAATACTCTGCTCTAATCCTAGGAAAATCAAATAAAAAACAGTAAATTAGATTAAGGAAGGTTCGAATAAGTCCTTTTTTCTCAACATGTGGATAAAAACCTGCTGGTCTTTCAAAGAAAACGTCACATTTCGTTACGACTCTTTGAAAGGGATTAACATTCCTGCAGAATCGTGCCTTATTTGACGGTTTCTCTGAAAGACTGAATCTTAGTAGACTGATTCGCACCTTCCTTAAATGATGACGTTTTATCCATCGCTGATGAGGAACTTTATGCCAGCTCAAAAAAAAACCAAAACACAGACTATTTCAGAAGAGCTTGTTACCTCCCTTAGTCACTCTATTATCCAAGGTGAATTAAAACAAGGCAGCAAAATATCTGAAACAGAATTAGCCCAACAATATGGCGTGTCTAGAGGGCCACTAAGAGAGGCTATCGTAACCTTGGAAGGGTTAGGTTTAGTCACAAGAGCAGCCAATATTGGTGCTAGAATTGTCAAATTAAATACAAAAGACATGATTCATACCTTCTCTGTTAGAGAGTCATTAGAAGGTATGGCCGCTCGGCTTGCAGTGGATCATATATCAGATCAAGAATTACGTGATTTATATAATTTATTAGACACTCACGAAGATTACCTTACCCAGAATAACGGTGACCGCTATATACAGCAGGAAGGTAATTACGATTTCCACAACCGAATAATTAAAGCAAGCCGTAACCCTAAATTGATCGCCCTACTAATTGATGAGCTTTACTCTCTCGTTCGTATGTATCGACAACAAACAGCCAACTCAAGACCTGACCCGTTACAAGCATTAAAAGAACACAGAAGCATTTTAGACGCCATCGCTAACAAAGAAACGGATTTGGCGGAACTATTGATGAGACGACACATTAGCCGTTCACGCAATGTTTTAGAAACGGCACTTAAAAACCAATCTCATCAAACATAAAAAGCATAAAAAGCATAAAAAGCATAAAAAGCATAAAAAGCATAAAAAGCATAAAATTTCGTTTACATTTTGATACAAAAGTCGATAAAATGGCGAACGAAAAATATACTATATACCATATATTCATGTGTTACATGCAATAAAATCATAACACATAATATTGTTATCTAGTATCAAATGGATCCATAAGGACGTAATGCTCTAATGTTTTTTAAAAAAATGTCACTTCCTCATCAACTTAGTTGGGGGGCTTTACTGTCGGTTCTCATCACTACCATTATTCTTTTATTCAGTACTACTTGGATTTTCGATTTAGAAATCAATAAGGTTGATCGGAATCATTTACATACCGAAAGTAACTTACTGGCTAACCAATTAAAAAAATCATACGACTCAACAATAAAGTCAACGAATATTTACTCAGATATACTCGTCAACCAATTTTCTGATTTAACGGTAGACTCATCAAAAAAGATTAATGTTGGCCAATACAACAGCCCAACCGTTTCTTTAAATGGAGAAACACTAAATTTAAACTTCACTAAAATTGATCAATTTACTAGAGCAACCGATGCAACTGCAACCATCTTTGTGCGTGATGGAGAAGATTTTCTTCGCGTTACAACGTCGTTGAGAAAAGAAAATGGCGACAGAGCGATCGGCACTTACCTTGGCAAGCAACATCCTGGATACAATCAATTAATATCAGGACAAGCATTTGAAGGTACCGCATTTCTCTTTGGGAAAAACTACTTTACTAAATACGTTCCCATTCAAAAGCAGGGCAAAACCATTGCCATTATTGATATTGGCGTGGGCTATGATCACATCATTAAAGAATTAGAAGACTCTGTCAGCAGTTTAACCTTTGGTAAAACAGGTTACGTCTATATTGTGGACAGTGAAAAAAATGCTGGAGACCTACTGGTTCACCCAAACATTGCAGGTAAAAACTTATATAAAGAATTCCCTCAACTTAAATCGGATTTTCAAAAACTCTACCAGAAAGATTACGGTACGTTCAATTATACAATCAAAATACCCGGTGTAGACAGTTCATCAAGGGAATCCAAAGTGGTTTTCCAAAAAGTAGAAGGCTGGAACTGGGTTGTCGTGATCAAGCGCGATAGTGATGATTACCAAGAAATCATTAATGAAGCCGTATACTTTCTTTCTATCTTAAGTGTGATCTGTGCCGTTATCCTGTCTATTTTCCTTTGGTTAATGATTCGTCGATCTTTAAAACCACTAGAAGAAGTAACAGATAGCCTATATCATTTTGGTCAAGGTGACCTTACTTTTAAATTCAGCACTTTAAATAATCGTTCTAGCAAAAACGAAGTGGATATATTGAAACGCGACGTTGTTGCAATGAGAGACAGTCTAGTAAAAGTAATCAAGCAAGTTTTGTCATCCAGTGAATTGCTCGCAGAAGCATCCCACTCAATTTCAAAAGCCAATACGTTACTTAAAAAGCAAGCGCAAACAAGCGAGGATGAATGTATACAAGTTGCATCTTCTATTGAACAAATGACGTCCTCCATTGAACAAGTTGCTCAGAGCACGGTTGCAGTCGCACAAGAAAGTACGACAGCAAGTGCGATTAGTGAAGAAGGTAATACAGCAGTCTTAGAAGTTGAGAAAACGGTAGGTAGCCTTGCATCTGCTTTTAAACAAGCGTCTACCACCATCAGTGAAGTAGAACAAAGCAGTAACAGCATTGGTGACGTGGTGGATGTCATCAACGCCATCGCAGAACAAACCAATTTATTAGCCTTGAATGCCGCCATTGAAGCTGCACGTGCAGGTGAACAAGGGAGAGGGTTTGCAGTGGTCGCTGACGAAGTGCGAGTATTAGCTCAACGAACACAACAATCGACAGAAGAAATTAGAAAAGTGGTCGAAAAGCTGCAAGTAGACAGTCGTGTTGCCGTTAAAGGAATGGAATCAGGTACATTACAAGTGGCTGACAGCGTTGAGAAAGTATCTCAGTCTCGCAAATTGTTAACTCAAATGCTCACCTCAATCACAACCGTTGGCGATAGAATTGGTAACGTAGCGTCAACAACAGAAGAGCAAAGTGTTGCAGCAACGCAAATACGCCAAAGTGCCCATTCATTACGAGAGTCTTCTCACCATACTTTTGAACAAGCTGAGAAGTCACAAAATCACAGTAATAACATTGCAACATTGGCGACTCAACTGCAAAAAGACTTATCCACATTCAAACTGAATAAATAACTCAGTAAAATCCTCTTTAGAGACCCCTCCTAATCAAGGTATCATCACCTTTGATTAGGAGACTTTATGCACGCAGCACAACAACATCGTTACTTTTATATCTTAATAGGGTCTATTGAAGCTCGCTTAAACGCGTTCCAAGCACTCAGTGCCAACTTACACTCCCCTATTGTGACCAGTACGCATTCTCTCCCTTTTTATTCTTCAACAGAAGAAACTCTTAACTTACCGATTTATTACCCCTTTAAGAAATTGCCCTTATTACTCGGCCAAACAAACGAAGCCATTTTATTTGACGTTGAAGATGGCATTTGCAGCAACAGCTTTGCCATTGCATCTGGTACCGTAAAAGGCGGAGGCCTCTTTGCAATAGGGCTTCCCGATACGGTTCACTGGTTAAAAAAACCGGATCAAGAACTCGCCAAATATTTACCTTGGCCCCTTACAGTAGAATCAGCAACATCCTATTTCAAACACTATTTTTTACATGAATTAATGTCATTGCCTCATTGTAATATGAACAATAGCCAAGCTGTGATGATTGTGCGTCTAAACTCCAATACCAAGCTCACACCTCTAGATAGAATCTCAAGCAAAACATACCAAGACTTTCTGCTCACTGAGCAGCAACAGCACAATTTAAACTTAACCAAAGAACATCTAACTAAAAACAAGAAAGCGGCAGTGATGATGACAGCCCATAGAGGGCGTGGAAAGTCGACATTACTAGGGGTCATGATCGCCGAATTAGCGTCTCAAAATTGGAATATAGCCGTAACAGCCCCTAGAAAAGAAGCCATCAGAACGTTAAATATGCATTATGAGACCCATCAAAGTCAAAACACGCCTTTGCCCTTCTTTCCTGCTGATCAATTAATTTTGTACCCAGTCGCTCTAGATTGTTTAGTGGTCGATGAAGCCGCTGCGTTTCCTATTCCCGTGCTTGAAAAATTGTTAAGCATCTATCCTAAGATTGTCTTTTCTTCTACCAATCATGGCTATGAAATTGGCGGCAGAGGCTTTGGCATTCGTTTCTTAAATTCAATAAAGCAATCCAATATTCCATTGCTTGAATGCACTTTAGAACAGCCTGTTCGTTGGAAAGATCATGACCCTTTAGAGCAATGGGTTGATCAACTGCTCTTTCTTTACCCAAATTCAGACAATGAAGAACAAACAAATATCACAGACAAGACACTCTCTGTTCAGAGCAATCAGTGGTTAGAAAGTATGCATTTTCTGAGATTAGGCTTTAGACTGCTTGTAAGTGCTCACTACCAGACTTCTCCCAATGATATTAGATGGCTAATGGATGACCCAAGTGTCTCAACTTGGTTTCGATTCGCCTCCTCTAAACTCATTTCTATCGCTGTAGTGACCCAAGAAGGGCCTATTGATAATGATTTGATTCAGCCTATTTTAGAAGGAATTAGAAGGCCCAGAGGTCATTTGCTGCCACAATCATTATTAGCCCATGAAGGTTGGTTATCAGCGGCTGATTTTAGTTATTGGAGGATAAGTCGAATTGCAACCGATATTGCTCATCAAAGGCAAGGTGGCGCATCCCAACTTTTATCAGATATTGAAGTTGCCGCAAAAAAACAAAATATAGACATCCTTTGTACCAGTTTTTCAGCGCAACCAGAGCTGATTAAATTCTGGCAAAAAAACGGTTTTCATGTTGTACGTTTAGGTAATTCAAAAGACCAAGCAAGTGGCAGTTATTCCGTTATGATGGTCAAAGGACTTTCTCATCTCACACAAATGCAAACAATCGAATGGCATGGAAACTTCCAAGACAATTTTTATATCACCTCGTTACTGGGGCAGCAGTCACTTTCGTCTCAATTGATAATGGCGCTTTTAAAAGTAACCACGAAAGCGGAACAGGAATTACATTATTTTAGGGAAGAAAAAGACAAACAAGATATCGCTCTTTTTATCGAAAGACACAGACCCCTCTCCAGTATCCAGCCCCAATTAACTCGTTTTCTTATCCACATAATGAAACAGGGAAAACTCGATTTTACATTGCCTTCTCATTTAATTTTATGTGATTTAGCATTCGGACGAATATCAGAGAATACGCACCCATTCCAATCGAAAAAACACTTACTACAATCCATAAAAGAACGCTTAGCAGAGGCAATAAAACGTGTTTAATAATGACTGAAATAGAACATTGTGGTAGCTGGCTTTATCACTGGCAGGGGAAACGACCGTGTTGCCTATTTCACTCGGATCGCCAATACGCCCCAACGGCGTTGACTGACTTAACACATTTTTCATGGCTTCTGGATTTGAATTAACGCAAATGATCTACACAATTGCCTAGATACCTTAATGTCAGAGTAAAGTGACTTCTTACTGTGCTACCACTCTCCAGAAATCTTTCCTCAGCTTGATAGAGAGAATATATCAAGTTGTGAAGTGGGCACGACTATCTCGTTCCCGTTTCTGGCATAGGCAGCCAAGGCAGAGCTCTGTATGAACCATGAGCAGGAGAGGTATTAAACTATCCCGATGAACCCTTCTTTGGACGACGATTACAAAGAGGCTATTTTGCAAAAAGGTCACCAAAACTAAAGATCCAACTTCAATATAAAAACTCGTTCGCAGAAGGGTAAAAGCGCTTACCAACAAGGGAAATGGATTAGCTTGGCTACCCGAATCCGCAATAAAAAACGAACTAGTACAGGGCACTTTGGTACGCAGTAACGCTACACTGCCCTCGATTAAACTAAGAGTGATGCTCTATAGGAAAAAGAACCCTAATCTCAAAGAAGTAGAAACAATCTAGAGCCATATATAGAAGTTTGAGCAAATAGCATATTCTCATGAAAAATACAGCCTATGATGCTTTTAACCATACATAACACATTAATACTCTCAAATCGTTAATGCATCTCGGACTCTGCTACACTAACGTCGTCACTACAATAATAAAGGCTTTCTTCATGCAACGCCCATCCCTTCAACAAGCAAAGAGCATCGACAATGTTTTCAACAGTGCGTATTGGCACCTAAACCAACAAGATTTCACCATTCTTGAAATTCGCAAAAAACTGGAACGAAAAACACAAAATGTTGACTGGATAGAGAATGTACTTGCTCGCCTTATCGAACATAACTATTTAAAGAGCGACCTTGAGTTTGCAATACGTTATTGCGAATCCGCATTTAATAACGAAACAGGCAAAGGAGCCATCGTTCAAAAATTAAAAAAGCGCGGTATCTCATCACAAAATATTGATACAGCAATCGCACAGGTTATTAAACAAAACAGCATCGATTTTTATGAAATGGCAAGCAGTCGATTACAATCTCGATACAGCAATTTCGAGGGTATTAGTAAAGAAAAGCTTTATGCCCAAATGACAGTCCGAGGGTTTTCACGAGCACAAATCGACTACGCGTTATCACAACACCCAGCACAAGATTCTCTACGCAGTAAAGTGGTCATAAAAGCCGAAAAAGCCGAGCTCTCCAATGAAATTATTAAATTACACCGAAAAGGGAAAGGGAAAACACTTATTCTCCGTGAATTGAAACAACGCCTGATTGACGTAAGTAAATTTGACGAAACCCTATATCAACTAGAACTTGTAGGCGATATCGATTTTTATAAGAACTGCAAAGAGCAATTAGGCAAAAAGCAGTTCAATTTATCTAACTATAAAGAAAAATCAAAAGCCTATGCTTACTTGTCACTCAAAGGCTTTAGCAGTGATGAAATTAAAGAGGCTATGTCATCAGACGCAGATTAACCTGTTTCGCAACCCCTTCTATCTAGTCGAACCTGAATAATCATCTCAACGAGTTGAGGTTGGAATAAACCCTTTTACGGTATGGTCTTTGTCTGACGAGGTTTCATAAAACACACCTGTTCTGCAACTTTTTGGGCTTGATAGCGTGTTTTTAGTAAGATTTAGGCATTAACTATTTTATAAAAATATCGCAAAATCAATTAGTTGGGAGTTTTTCAGGGACGACAAGCTATTATCAAAATAACTACAGGAAAGCTTGTGATTTTCTGAATGATGAACAGCTTAAAGCGATGAATCAAGGCTTGTAATCTTTTTACCCCAGATTTTTTGGGCGCGCTCATAACTCTCGGGCGTGCCGATATCCATATACTCATGATCTACGATCCATCCTTGCATTTTTCCAATCATATTAGGCACGATATCTTTACTCAAATCGTAAAAGGTATCTTCTTTTAATACTTTAAAATACCGCTCATAAACAGAGTCAGAAAAAACAAATAGTGCTCCGCTAGCGAGATTTCCTGGGGGGGTACTCACTTTTTCATGGAATTCATGAATAACATTATCAGTATCCATTACGACGATACCACATTGAGTAGGTTGGCTTGAAGTAAAAAGTAAAAGTGATGTATCTATATGGGGTAGTTTATTGTTGTGTGCGTTAACTAGGCCTGTTAAGTCACTTAAACAAAAATTATCAGCATGAATCACCATTACTGATTCAGATTTCCAAAAATCAGCATTTTTAATTAATGTTCCTCCAGTCCCAAGCAATACATTTTCTTTAACTATGATGATTTTATCGTGATAAGGGGATTGGTTTATATAGTGTTCTACTTGCTCAGCGAGATAGTGAACGTTAATAAGTATCTCATTTATGCCCAAATTAGCTAACTTTTCTAACCAGTAAGATAAAAGTGGGCGGCCAGATATAGGCACTAAACATTTTGGCGTCGTATTGGTTAGAGGTTTGAGTCTAGAGCCTAGTCCTGCTGCTAATAATATTGCCTTCATAGTTTAAATGATTCCAAAACACGTTGTTGTAGTGTGTTAAAAGACAGAGGCCGGTTTCCGAGAGTATCAACTTGGCAAGCAGCTGCGATACTGGCAATATAAAATGCTTGCCATGGTGTAGCTCCTGAACATAAAGCAAGGCTGCCCGCCGCTAAAAAACAATCACCGGCGCCTGCGGGATCAACAGCATTACGATTAATAGCAGGCAGCATATCATCTTCCCATTGGCCATTTTGATCTGGCAGATGAATAAAAACACCTTCTCCTGCAAGTGTAATAACTAAATAGGTTGGGTTCGCTTTTTCACAAAGTTTCTGTGCTAAAACAGGTAAGCCATCATCGATGTTATTCAAAGCTACGCGGACTTCTTTTTCTGTTGGCGTTACTAACATCATATCTTTATAACGTGAAATATCACCTACTTGTGATGATGTTTGGCTATCTGCGACAACTTTTACGTTATTTCTTTTACATAACTCAACCACTTTATCGACTAGTGTTTGAGGTAGTAGCCCATAATTAAAATCAGAAAATACCAATAAGTCAAAAGCCTGAATATTACTTTGAAGTTGGTAGCATAAATCAGCTTGAATTTCTTTAGATATTTTATGTTGCCGAACTTGGTTTACCCGTAAGAGCGTTTTATTACCCGATCTGTATCGCGACTTTAATGGTGTAGGGCGACTGCCATCATCTAAAAGTACAGTTTCAATATTGTACTTTTTAATATGATGCTTTACGTACTCTGCCTTATCATCTTTACCAAGTACAGAAAAGAGGGTCACATTTTTTGCACCGAGCCCTTTTATATGTCCCGCTGTAATTGCAGCTCCGCCTAGGAATGTATCTGTTCTATCTGGTGTCATTACTATGGTAGGATCTTCTTGAGATAAACCGACAGCCGTACCTTGAATATATTCATCAACGATTATTTCGCCAATTACAGCAACACGATTTTCACGGAATTGAGAGAATACGGTGTTAATTGATTGATAATCAAACTGATGTCTTATTGCATAACTTTGACACTTTTTGTAATCAAAGTTATGACCATGACTTATTGTTCTTGTAATGTATTGTTCGGAATTAGATTCAAACTCACCAGAGCCAAAAATCAACTTTCCCCCATATGTTTTCAGTACTTTGTATTCAGGGTTTTCTTTTTCTTCAAACTCTTTACCTTTTACAACTGCGTAAGGCTGATAATTTGCAATTAAAGAATTGCTGCATAATTCAGTCAAAAAGGCTTCATCCACACACTCAAGTGATTGGACCATTTCTAAGCGATGCAATTCTGATACTCTACTTTTCATTAGCATATTGCTATCATTATTGACAGCGACTATAAGGTAATCGCCGCATTCTTTAGCGAATTTTAACAGCCTTATGTGTCCAGGATGAAGAACATCAAAGTTACCCTGAACTAATATTACTTTCTTTTTAAGTTTCATTTTTCCATAGCTTTATTTGTGATTGTATACATTCATTTATATTCATAAATGTATGATTTTTAAAAATAAATGAGTTAACCATCGATGTGTTTAGTGGCCTTTTTCCTGATTCATCTATATCGGAAAATAAAACTGATTGTATATTGCATTGATTTATCTCGAGCTGTTCAGCTAAAATCTTGGTTAGTTCTAGACGATTAAAGGATTCTGGGTTACAAAAATTAAAAAAACCACGGGCTTCTTTATTGATCAATAGTTCAATTGCTCTAACAATATCACTTAGTGCTGTAGGATTAAAAATTAAATCACGAGCTGCTTTAATTGGTTTTGATGACTGTAGTTGCGATACGATATCATTAAGAATCGATGAGTCATTTGCATTATTGCTAATAATTTTAGCTAATCTTAATATTATGCATTCACCTTTCGTAATTTCGTTCAATGCAACTTCGACAATCCTCTTTTGTTTTCCATACTCAGATATCGGATTTGCGACACTTGTATCTGAATAGTTACCTTTTTTCCCACTAAACACGTTATCGGATGAAATAAAAAGAATAGGTATATTCAGCTCATTTAAAGAGCTAATCAAGCGTATTGTGGCATCTACATTTATTTTTGCAGTTTCTTTTGGGTTCTCATTTATATAACTAATATTAGTTAATGATGCACATATTATCGCAAAATAATTATTATTGGTCTGTATTTTTAGATCCTTTAGCTGGCTGTGCTCTAAATCAAAAAAAACTAAACCACTCTTCTCTGACTGATTATAAGTACCTATAGGTGAAAGGTTACGAGATAGAAAGTGTTGATATAAACGGTAACCTAATAAACCGCTAGCACCGAAAATAATAGGAGTTATTTTTTTATTTTCTTCCATATTTCCTCTACGAGTTTTATATCTACTAGTGCCTGTCGTGCACTTATAGAGCTGTTGAATTCATTTTCAGTGACTGTATTGATAAACGAGATAGCTTGATGTTTAAAAGACCATGACCAATTGATTAAATATTCTGTTTTCTCATCGTTATTATTACCTTGTATCAGGGTAATTCTGGCTGGCACGTTACGTAATAAGGCTGGAGGGAGTTGTACTTTAAGTTGCCCCGATTCAAATATGAAAACACAAATTTCTTGCCAATTTCTTTGATTGACATCACCTGTTTGCAATGTAATCAGTTGCTCATCTGTTCTTAAAACACATACATGAGCAAGTTCTGAAATATAATTAAAGTACTCAACGTGCAATTGTTTATCGATAAAATATCTTATCAGATTGAGTAAATGAGAGTGTACATTTAAATAACGAGCAAAGTGAGGTTTCTGATAATCGAGGAGCCAAGAAGGGGTTAGCTTTTCTTCATCTAGCATGTCTGGGCGTGATTGTGTCGAGTGAATATAGCCTCCAGCATTGCAATAGCTATTACCCATGTAACATTGAGCATTTATTTGTAGTAGCTTACCTAAGTTCTGAGTACTTATCAGAGAGTCAAATATCTCCTTGGCCTTATTGACCCCTTCATCAAAGCGTTTCATATAACCAACACAATATATTAATTTGCGTTCTTCGGCTAAATGAACAAGTTCTGCCGCTAAATCACTATTGTGTGCCATAGGCTTCTCACTAAATACATGTTTATTCGCAAGTAAACAGTCTCTAACTATGTCAACAGTATGTGAACGTGCTGTAACAACGATTACCGCATCTACGTTAGAGTCTGTTAACAGATCTTTATGTGAATTGTAACGGTATTTAATGGAAAATTTATCAGCAACTTGCTCTCTCAGATCCACTCTTAAATCAGCAATAGCATGAAGTTCACAATTATTAAGCTGTGAGTAGTTTTCTATATGTGCTATCTGTCCAATAAAACCTGCGCCGATAAAGCCAATTTTAATTTTACGATATGAATTCACTGTAGTTCTCTTTTGTAATGAGTTGAACTTCAGGAGAAATAGTTAAAAACATACCGTTTTGCTCTAGATAATCTATATGTTTTTTTACAATATTTTTTGCATGAATCCATGCTAATATGACAGTTAGTTCTGGTTTTGAGCTTATTATACTACCAGTTGATTTAACTAAGATACTGTCCCCAGGGCTGTATAAACCAACCTTTTGAGGGTGATCGTCGTAAATTTCATCTATGAGCGTTTCTAATTCAAATTGTGCAATTAACATAGGGCCACTTCGAGCTGCACCATATCCAGCTATGACACCATGAGATGATTTTATGCTGGAAATGATTGTATGTACTTGTTGTTTCATCATATTAAAACGAGAAATAAAGTGTTTCATTGTTTCTATTGAATGCAGCTTATATTTTGCTTCATCTTCTAACATTTTTTTAACGGAAGGTTGTAACGCTCTAGGGCCATTTTTATGTTGAGCGAAACCGATTATAGATCCCCCTTGAATAGATACATGTTCAACATGAATTATCTCTAGCCCTTCCGCAGCTAGAAATAACTGTAAGGGAGTAAGAGAGTGGTTACATAAATGTTCATGAAAAATAGTACCGATTAACATTTTATCTATAATATCTTTTAAATAAGAAACTTCGAAAACAAACAATCCATTTTCATCTAGAGTAATAGTTATTCCTTTTAAGAGATCTTTCATTTCATCTGCATGTGCAAAGACGTTAAAGGCAGTCACAAGGTCCGCCTTGCCGTATTGCTCAACTATTTTTTGTGCGTTAAGTGACGTCATTAAATCAGCAATAGTTTCTATGCCGCTTTCTGTAGCCTTTTGTGCTATTTCTTTAGCTGGATCTATTCCTAATACTTTAAAATCATGAGCTTTAAAGCCGCGTAATAATGTTCCATCATTACTTCCTACGTCAATAACAAAGTTGTTCTTAAACGGTCCATGCTGATAAACAATCTTATTTACAACATCTTTAAAATGGTCGATTATCCCTTGTGTTTGTCCTGAGTGATAGGTGTAATCTGACCATAAGTACTCAGGATCAATAACATCTAGAATTTGGACGTGCCCACAATGGTTGCACATGTATAAATCTACAGGAAAAAAAGGAGTGTTAATTGCTGGCTGGGAAGTGTACTTCTCTGCAATTGGTGTATGCTTAAATGGTATGGCTAGACAAATATCAGTACTAAGACAAAGTCTACAGTTATCTCTATGGTAATAGTGTTGTTGGCTACTAGTGTTTACGAATTCGCTCATGATTTCCTCATTATTAAATGTTATATAGCTAAAAAATGACTCTCTACTTTTAACATTGCTTGATAAAGTGCTTCCGCTATTTCATTTGTATAGTTTTCGTTCAAGTAAATGTTAAATGAGTTATCTCTAGATAACACTGCGTTTGGTGTTTCACAATATTTAGACAAATATGGCTGTGCCCATTGCCATTGACTTACTACAAAGCGGTAATGAGGATTCAGTTCTACTCCTTCCGCGATTAAAGCTTCGCAATACTCATTTTTATTCACTGGACTATTTTCAGACATATACACAGTTAGAAAAAACGGTGAGGTACCTTGTATAAACTTAGGAACACTGCATATTCTTAAAGTGTTAATTTTATTAATTAAATACTTGCAAAATTTTCCACGCTCCTCGATCGTTTTATCTAGTCGCTTTAAAGATGCTATACCAATAGCACATGATAATTCGTTTGTATTCCAGTTCAGCGCAGGGAACATATACTCTTCAGCATTACGTTCTTGGTAGTCTTCCTTGGAAAAATCCTTTCCTCTGTCAGCATAAGATAGGCATTTGTTATATAAATCGCGATCTTTAGTGTAAATTAAGCCACCACTCCCACCAGATGATAAACTTTTTCTATACATAGTAGAGAGGGCTGCTACATCGCCAAAAGTACCAAGTTTTTTACCGTTATAATCTGCTCCAGGTGATTGTGAGCAGTCTTCTATTAGCTTTATCCCTCTTACTGCAGCATTATTCGAAATAGTTTCAATGTCTGCTGCGATACCAGCACAGTGAACAAGTAAAATTGCGGTTGTATCAGGAGTAATTACTTTTTCTATTTGCTTCCAAGATGTGTTTAGACTGTTAGTTTCAGTATCTGCTAGAGATACCTTGAAGCCATGCAATGTAATAGCGCTAAATGAGCCAGGATCAGTGATAGGGGACATGATAATGTGACTGTTTTTTGGAAGCTCTAATGCAGCAATCGCAACATATAATGCACCAGTTCCGGTGGCAACAGCTGTTGTATATCCTTCTCCCATGTATTCACTAAATTTTCTGCAATACTGTTGTTCATATGGGCCAAAATATCCGGGGTCATTATCATGATTAGAATAGAATTCAATAGCTTCTAATAGAGTGGATATTTCATGTTTTCCAAAAGAAATTCTTTTTGGCATTGGATACTTAATTGATGGTGTTCCACCATATATTGCAAGTTTATTCATAATTAATTAAACCTGATACTAAATCGTCACGATACTGTTTTAAATTTATTACATCTTCTGTATTTGGTGCCCAAGGTGCATTTTCAACATCCTGTTTTTTGTTATATGGACCTGCCAAAACTTCATGGTATATTGCATAATCACTAATGCATACTGGTAAATGCCATACGCCACCTTCAACTCGTTGTAATAGTCCATGTTTATTTTTGTTAGATAAATGATAGATATTGGTAATATGACCAAGTTGATCAAAAATAAATGTAGCAATTTCTCCATGTATTAAATGAATGGATTCGCTTTTATTTATAGGGTGCCGATGAGGGGGAAATAAACTATCTTTTGTAACGGCAATAACCATTTCCTGGACTGAGCTTGATGTATCATGATGTAAGCAGTATCTGAAGTGTTTAGATTCAGAGTTTTTTGCTTTGAATAAAACCCAACTAAGTAATGATTGATCGATTACAACACTGCTGCTGTTATTAAACGCTGCTAACTTTTTCATACAGCTTATCCAAATTGGTATGATTGGAACGCTAAAGTAGCATCAAGAGATATTTCAAATCGAGATTTCACTGTATCAGAAAGGTTGCTAGCTTTAAGTAATATAAAATTGCAATTATTATATTGAGAATGGTAAAGGTTATTATTTCGTTTTAAAAGTCTTCCAAACTGATGAAAATCCCTAGCCTTTTTATTGTGCTTAAACAAATTATATTCATAAGGAATATTATTTATATCATGTAGTATGTAATGTTCTACCTCAGGTTCGAGGTAATTACTTTTAGAAAATTGCTCTTCAAAGTAATGTATATATGTACAGCTTTCAAGAGCAACATCGATGAAAAGAATAAAACAATTTTCTCTCAGAGGGCTATTCTCAATCAAACCATACGGGCTTGATTTAGAGCAAGGCGTTGTACTTAAATGATGTTCTTGAGTTAATATTATTGCATTAGTGCCAAGGGCTGCAACTGAATGTGTTGGATGTAAACTACGAGATTCAGCAAATTTTTTTCTAAATATTTCAGTAAGAATGCCTGTATGGGATTTTGTGTCATGATAAAAAAAATTAGGTGCATTTTTATTGACTGTTTTCCAAGACATCGTAGGCATCAATAAGCATCCTTTAGGAACGCTACTAGCTAAAATTTCACATACTTCCTCCGCAGCGATACTTAGATTGCTTAATCTTTTGAAAGAGCTGTGCACAATAAGAGATGACGAGCTGTCAAGATCACTTTCAGATAAAAAACTAAGTAGCCACTGTGAAAAATTGTTATTCATTAACGTAACCACCTTGCAGTAATTTTATTTGCTTGGTAAAAGAACTTAAAATATTATTAAAATTTTCTTGGTATAGTAGTACCTGATGCACTCCATTTTTAGCATATGGCTGCTCCCCACTCAGTGGTATACCTGCACGCTGTATAGTTTCTTTAGTTGAAGTAACATGCTTATCATTTATAGGTACATATCTTATAGACGAGCAGTCTTTTATAAAATAATAAGAGAAACTAGGGCCTGTCGCAGATGAAGCGAAGTTTATGTATGCTTTATCATATAAAGCAATCCTAACATGGAAATTGATAGAGGCTGCTGGGAACTCTATAGTATCTGTTAACTCAATTGGCGACCTTGTAGAATCTGAAGTGTCTCTAATTATTACAGGAAGGTATAGATCTTTATCCAATGAATTTATAAATTTTATCCAAGGGTCTAAATTTGAATTTCGCTTTTCATGAGTCTGAGAATTTCTCAACGTAAAAGTAAGTATTTTTTTGGATGTGGGATTGTAGCTGGCTATAAAATTTTGGACCAATTGTTGTGCAAAATCTGGGGTTTTGAGCTCAAGTATAGTTTGCCCTTCATTTAAATACGGATAAAGAGCTCGTAACCCCATAGAGTTGACAAAAGTATTGGGGCCTATTTCGCTTGGAAAAACATTTCTTTTTGTTCTAAGTAATGTTTCGCAATCCTCTCTAAATTGTAGTACTGTCACTCCTGTAGCCGCTGGTAAACTGTCGAATATTGGGATTACAATATTGTTTAATCTCCATTTCAATTCTTGCTCGCTGTAATTTGAGTTAAAAAAATAATTATTATTTAGAGAGCGTTTTGGGACGATTACAAAATGTATTGATTTTAAAGATCTTTTTACTCTTTCAGCCTCCGCTACGGCAGCAAAACTTAGAGCGTCAAAGCATGGGACGTTGGAGCTCAAATCATAGGTAATGTATAAGGTCTCATCTTGTGATAATCTAGGTACTATCGAAGTAGCACAATTTACTATTTTATCAGAGGAAATATTGTAAAAATTAATTTTTTCAATAGGACAGCCTGAATCTAGAAGTAAGTTCACTATCTCATCAACAAACATTGAGCATATAATTATTTTCTTTATATTTTCAAAACCAATTGTTTTCAATTCATCTAAATTTATTACGGTTTGATCTTTATATGGACTACTACTTGTTGTTGTAGCTAATGTCGCAAAAGGATATGTACGTAATAGTTGCTCTGTGATGCTATTTATACCATAAAGTAATATTTCAATTTTTTTTGATGGATACGTATTCATATATAAACTACCTGCTTCTTGGTATTGCATATAAAACCTCTCGAGAAATATCATCAGCGAGTGATGCGCTAAAATCGCTCAATAAAGATGCGGAATTAGATAGTGTCATCAATATATTTTTGTGGAAAAAATGAGGTTTAAATATTTCTGGATACAAATTTTGAAGGTGTAAAAACGTTGTTACACTAAGGGCACCATTGTTTATACTTAATTCGTAAGGCTTTAAAGTTCTATGGATTGCTAGTATTACGTGAGCGTTTTTCATTTCTGTATTAAAAAACGATTCAATAGTGTGCTCATTAAGTAATTTTTTATCGTATTTTTTTGGGTCTGTATCTATGATACGTATATTTTTAACATTGAGTTGTATAAGAATTTCTAGTAATCTAATTCCTTCGTCTACAGCACCAAAAATTATTACTGGTTCCGTGCGTAATTTTTCTATTGTAACACTATATTTTTTTTGATTTTCTATAATTGAATCAACAGCTTCATTGTTTAAGTAGTCAATGATTTTTCTGGTAGTGTTAATCGTCATTACACATCCTATTTATTGTTCCAACTTTTTAATCTGTCGATTCTGTTGTAAAAAGTATACTCTGCTGAACGTCTAATTAATAAACTCCCTTCGATTGTGTCTTCATATGAGCTTGAAGCCCAACGATCGCAATTTTTGCAAAATGGTATTTTATCCCATTGACCTAATTCGTGATGATTACGGATTTCATTCAATTTCTCCCCATTCCATACATTTTCGACACCTTCCTTTACAGCATTACCTACAATTACATCTTTAAAACCATCAAGGCAGCATATTGAAACATCTCCATTAGTATGAATTGCCATCGTATTATAAAGCTCTGGACATGGAATTCGTTTTTTTTGATCAACTTTAATGTTTGGAAACTTGCCGTTTTCAAATATTTCTCCGACCCTCACGAAATCAACGACTTCAGTCCATTTCTTGATGAAATCTTGTTCTTCATGAATGTTTTCTGGCTGTTTTGTAAATGAAACACCAAGGCGAGGAATTGATTTTTCTCCTCTAAGTTCTAAAAATTGAGTTATATGTTTTTCTATTTTTTCTAGTTTTCGAATTCCGCGTATTAATTTAAGAGTATCATTTGTCGTAGCATCTATACTTATGGTTATGCTATCAACACCTATTTCAATAAGCTTAGAAGCTATCTCTTTATTTAATAAAAGTGCGTTTGTATTGAGTGAAATTTTTAACCCTCTTAGTTTAATATTTTCCAGGTTCATTAAAATATCTTTACCCATCAATGGTTCACTCCATAAACCGGGGCCTATTATTTGGGTGCTTCCTTCAATTTCATTAAGTATTTTTTTTGCATCCGAAATTTTCATATTTTTTTTGATGATAGAATTAACTCTAGGATCATCGGTATTACCATGAACTACACACATCGGGCACCTTAAGTTACAATCAGAGCTCAAATCTAATAAAACCCTATCAGGTAGTGGTGTTACTGCTAATTTGGATTTAGTCACGATAAATTCCTTTAATTTAATTAATTTTGAATTTCAATCAGAGCGCGAATAATCTGACGAGAGTGTAAGTCTTGCATAGCAATGTTTATTTCGTTTAATTTATACGATTTACTTAAAAATTTGGTTAGATTAAGCTGACCCTGTTGAAATTTTTTTACGAATTTTGGAATATCTTTATCAGGTTGACTAGAGCCTCCCCAGCTACCTTTAATGGATTTTCCTCTATGAAAGGCGTGTGGTTCTAAAGAAATTTTTAACTCATTACTGGGATGAGATGCGAATACACATTGCCCGCCACCATCTCTAACTGACTCAAATGCTTGTTCAATTGTCTTCGTTGTTCCTGCAGCTTCTAGGCTGTAATCGACGCCAATATTTTGCGTAAGCTCATAAATTTTTAATACAGGATCTTCGTTACATGCATTGATTGTGTGAGTCGCTCCAAGCTCTTTTGCAAGCTTTAACTTATCTTCAGTAACATCCACTGCTATTAGCATAGCAGGGGTATTTAACTTTGCTGCTAATAATGCACTCATTCCAATTCCACCAAGGCCAAAGATGGCTATAGTTTTGTTTGGTTCTGGCTTAAGTTCATTAAATACGAGACCAAGCCCTGTAGGCAGTGCACAACCTAATAAAACGGCAAGTTTATCAGGGAAGCCTTCTGGCAGTTTAACAACACGGTTTTCAGCAATAATAGATTGTTCGGCGAGTGTCGTTGCACTACCTGAATTAATAACATAATCCTTATGAGGATATTTTCCACCGGGTGCGTCTAAACCTTCACCTTTAATCCAGCCAATGACTACTTTATCACCAACATTTACTTTGGTGACTTTAGGGCCAATTTCTTCAACAATGCCAACCCCTTCATGTCCTAGTAGATGCGGTAAGTATTTATCCTCTCCACGCCCCCCAGACACTTCCATTAATTGTGAATGACATAGTCCACTGTAAAGTATTCGTACCCTAACTTGGCCTTCTAATAGAGATGGAATTTCGATATTTTCGATTATCTCTAATGGCTTTCCGGTTTCAAAAAGTACTGCGGCTTTCATTTTATTTATCATATAACTTCACTTATTAATTCTGTTCGAACGGCGATCGCATCAAAATAATGCTGGCTTTTTGATAGCTGTTGTTGCTGCACATCCGCTAACATGGAGGAACTAAAGCGATTATCATTCCAAGAAAACAATCGCCGTTTTTGAATATCTGGGAGAAATTCATTTAGCATAATTAAACACCACTTTAGCTGAGTGAGTTCAAATACAATCTTAAATACATCTTTTTCGTCAGCGATGGTACTAAAGTTTGGCCGCGAGATAAATTCTTTTAGATATTTAAGGTTTACAGGAATTGCCGGTTGTGAAAAAAAATCGCTTATTAACTTCCAGGGTGTGTCTAATCCTGCATACTCGAAATCGAAAAATATTAACTGTTTGTCATTCATTTCAAGTGCGTTGTGAAAACCAAAGTCAGAGGGAGAAAGAATGTTTCTTTCAAATTCAACACGCCAACTTATAGGTAGCTGTTGCTTTAGTGTTGCTGTTCTGATGCTAATATTTTCAAGCAGTTTCGTAAGTTTGCCCTGAGGCTCAGCATGATGAAACCTTTGTAAACGGCGCTCAACGATATTGGCAAACTCATAAAGGCTATTGGGACTTTCTGATGCGATATTGAGCTTATATGCTGAGGAAGGGAATTGATTTATATCACTAATAAATTTAATGGCAGACATTACTTTATTATGATCTGCGGATTTAATAGCGTTTCCTTTTATGAAGCTATACAAGCTAACCAAGTTATCCCCAGAATAGGCAATTGGCTGTGGAATTGATT
This sequence comes from Marinomonas phycocola, assembly GCF_047525455.1. Lineage (NCBI taxonomy): Bacteria > Pseudomonadati > Pseudomonadota > Gammaproteobacteria > Oceanospirillales > Oceanospirillaceae > Marinomonas > Marinomonas phycocola. Next base: position 8,489 of record NZ_JBLIXL010000014.1, on the reverse strand, counting down.
TTATGTCATTTTTCCAAAGGTGCTCAGAAAATGAAAACTCATTCAATAACTTTATTTCTGAATGTGTATCTAATGGTGAAAATGATTTTAAAAACCAGTTTTTATGACCATTTGTAACTTGATAACCACGGTTATTTGCTCCACCTGTCAAGGCCTTAACGTTAAAGTTCGAAGTGCCTAATACAGTGCTTAACCAAGAAGTAACTCCAACGTTTATCATAGTAAAATAGACAATTGTGACCAGGAAGTTAACTGTGGTAAATCAGCTATATTACTTCCTGAGTTGTTAAACCATACTTTTTTACACCCTAAAGGAAAAGATGGGTGGCATAGAATACTTTGAAGATCATCAATAAAAATATCGCATTGTAATTGTCTAATTAGCGAAATTTTTAACTCTTCAGTTTCATTGAAAAAAAGATCTTTTTGGATAAAAGGAGAGTCGTATTTATCCAAAAAATGATTTGATTTTAGCCAATTCGTTGCTGCAATATGAAAGTCTACTTTTTCGCCAATGATAGGATATTTAGTTTTATGTGAAACAAGTTTAAGTGTATATCCTTGGGCTTTTAATTGCTGAAGGGTTTTCAAGCAACCTAGGTATGGTTTCGCTAGGTTAATTTCTTTCCCATATACGATACCTTGTAATTCAGTCCATTTTGGTTCATTCCCAGTATTAATAAAGTATGCTTTCACATCTTCTTTTGTTTGTCCCACTTCTTTGGGAAGCCAGCCAAGTTTCATTCCAACATGATGAAACGCACCTGTATAGTCGGCAATAGTATTATCAAAATCGATACCGATAATCATAATACAGCCCTATTTCTTAGGGTTTTGATTATATCCAGAACAGTTAAACCTGCTTTTTTACGTGCATCTTCGGTGCTATGAACTTGATCAATAAATCTATTTGGAATACCAAAACGGTGTACTCTTGGTGTTTTAGGTTGTTCACTAATATATTCAAGTATGGCACTGCCAAAGCCACCATTCACATTGTGCTCTTCAAGAGTGATTATATGTTCAAAGCGTTCACAGGCTAAGGTTAAGTATTGAGTATCAAGTGGTTTTACCGTATGAAAACTAACAAGCTCGGCGTTAATGCCTTTACGTTGAAGTTCAATGAGCAAATCATGCGCGAGGGGCATAATAGTACCTGTTGCTAATATCGCGACTATTTGACCTTCTTGCATTGTATATGCATGTCCAAACGTTAAATCAGGTAAGATTTTGTGAACCTTAGGCTCATTTTTTTTACCAATTCTAAAGTAACACGGCTGGTTAAGTTTGATTAACTGAGGCATCAATACGCTGAGCTCGTCTGAGTCGGCAGGGCATACAATATTCATATTAGGCAAACTTCGCATTAATGCGATATCTTCAAACGAATGATGGGTAGGTCCTAAATTAGCGTAGGACAAACCTGAACCAGTACCAACAATGATAACGGGTTGGTTTTGATAAGCGATATCTATTTTTATTTGTTCAAAGTTTCTCGCTGTAGTGAATGGCGTAATGGTATAAATAAAAGGTTTTTGACCCATCATTGCGGAGCCTGCAGCCATTGAAGCCATATTTGCTTCGGCAATGCCTGCATTGATTGTTCTATCGGGAGCAATTTCTTTTAGGCTATTGAATAAACGATTACCGATATCAGCGTAGAACAGCATTAAACTGGTATCGGATTTAGCTAATTCAGTCAAACAATTTGCAAATGCATTTCTCATTGTAGCCCCAACTCCTGTTTTGCTTTTTCAACTTCATCCTGGGTTGGTATACGATAATGCCAATTGTTATCATTTTCCATAAAAGAGATACCTTTTCCTTTTATGGTATCGGCAACAATACAAACTGGTTTGTTAATAGCTTTAGCTTCCAAAAATGCTGCGTTTAAAGCTTTAATATCATGCCCATCAACTCGAATAGTATGCCAACCAAAAGCGGCCCATTTGCCTTCAAGTGGCTCTAAGTGCATTATTTCACAACTTATTCCTGTTCCTTGTAATTTATTAAAATCGATAATAGCGACTATATTGTTAAGCTTCTTTCCTGCGGCAAACATGGCGGCTTCCCAAATAGTACCTTCATTTAGTTCACCGTCTCCCATAAGTACATAGAATTGATTGTCTTGTTTTTTTATTTTACAAGCAAGTGCCATTCCTGTAGCAAGAGACAGTGCATGTCCTAATGATCCTGATACGGCTTCGACCCCCTTGGGAGAGTTTGCTCCAGGATGCTCTTCAAAAACAGAGTCGGTTTGGCCGTGTTGATAAAGGTCTTCTATATCAAAAAAACCTCGATAGGCGAGTGTAGTGTACAATGCTGAAGCGGCGTGACCTTTGCTTAAGATAAAGTAATCTCGCTCATCCATATTAGCTTTGTTTGGATTGATATTAAGTATTTTCCAGTATAATACGGTTAAAATATCAATGCAGGATAAGCTGCTACCTAGATGTGGTGTTTTTGTTGTGTATGAAATATCACAAAGTGTATGGCGAATTTTGGCTGAAATCTTAATTAATTTATTCATTGCTAATCATTAAAGTAATAGTATTTTAAATTATTTGATGTTTTTTTCTCCATAAATTCTTCAATGACTCCTTTGGCAATATCAATAGTAATATAGATAGTTTCTATATCGGATGTGATATTTTCAGGTGATAATACTTCTACTCCGAATATGGATGTTCCTATTTTTTTTGGGTCTATATCTAATAAGTAAGCTACTTTTTCTCTACACTCCTTTATTGAAAGTATCGATGTTGCTATACCGCCGGCACCGTATAATACAACTTTTTTATAATTTATTTGACGTAGAAACTTTTCTTTACTTACAGCCCACTCGGTTGAAAGCTCAAGCAATCTATTTAAATAGTAATTATTATTTGACTGAGAATAACGATTAGAAATGTTAGTATACTTCTCTTGCTGGGGAGGAATAAAGGGTGTGTTTTTTGTTTTTTTTAGTACACACATAATGTTTAAATCGCTATTATCTGGTAGGTCTGAATACGTATTAAACATGTCTAATTCATATACTAAAACGTCATTTCTTGCTCCAGCTGTGATGGATAAAAATATAAAATCTAAAATTTCATAATTATTTGAAAGCGCTAAAGAAAAGAAAAAGTTTGGTTGATAATTATAAAAGCCATGTTCATTATTTTTTTGGAATGGTACGACATGTATTATTATTCCATCAACAGCACAAGCATTGTGAGCAGAAATAAAACAATTAGCTTGGTTAAAAATATGCTCAGTTGTTCCGAAATTTGTGACAACGGAAAAGGAATTTTTATATTTGTCATTTATGATATCAGTATTTAAGTCTATATTTATACAGTTGTTTTCACCTGAATAGTCAATTGAAAAATATTCTAATCCCCAGTACTGATAGATCTTGTTTGCATAATCACCATGCTTGATTAATTGACCACCTTGATACTCTTTTGAGTGGCTCGAAAATGCACCTTTATTTGAGATAGTTATATCCCCAACTATTTGTTGGGCTCCTAATTCCAAAACTCGATTTAATGAATTTACATTGTCTTTAACATGGCTATGAAGTCTATTCAATATATTCAGAGATATGCCCATTACTTTTCCTTAATTTTTAATAGCGTAATAGTTAAGGTATAAACCAGTAAAAATCGCCCGTATAACCGTGGTCTTTAAAGAATACCTTCCAATCATCAACATGCATGATCGTTTTTGCGGTTAATGCCCATTCGAGCATACGTTCTTTTTCTTCATCATTTCGATAAGCATCAACAGTAATAAATGACTGTCCTTTACTCACACGCTCAATTTCTTGTAAGGCAAGAGCACATTCCTTTTCGTCTAAATTATGAACAGTATTGATTGACATAACGACATCAAAGCTGTTGTCTTCGAAAGGTAAGCTCTTTGCATCCCCTTGCTGAAGTAAGTGCTTAACTTCTTCTTTGGCATGTTCTAAAGCATAGCTAGAAATATCCAACCCAGCTAATTTTATACCTTCGATATGCTGTTGTAGATCATAGAGCATGAAGCCTTTGGCACAACCTACATCCAGTAAAGAACTTTCTTTTGTTAATTGAAAGTGAGATTGCAGGTCTGGTATAACCGGTTGCCAAAAGCGAGGCATGTAGCTAAAACCACCGTATCCATAGGTGCGATCACCATCAAAAAAGTCCTTACCATATTGGCGAGCTATTTCTCTATCAGCTTCGCTAATTACATTGGCTCTTCCTTTGGTGTCTCTTTTTGATTTGGGGTAGTTTTTTAATAAATCTAATTCTTTTCCTAGCATAAGTACCTCAGGCTTTATGAATATAATCGTGTGGCTGCATTTTTAGAATGTCAATGTTGTTTTTGACCCAATCAATGGTTCTGGATAGACCGTTTTCCAGTGTTATTTTATCTTGCCACTGCAATTCAGAGCGAACTTTTTTAGTATCTAGTAAGTAAGCAGAGTCTTTACCTAGTCTATCATTTGTTATTTCACAAATTTGCTCAAATGATACATCTAGCATGTCACATAACATCTCTACAATTGATCGGATTGTGATCATGCGTTCTGTTGAAATATGATAAATTTCACCATTACGCCCTTGTTCTCCGATTAATTGCGTAGCATTGGACACGTCATCAATATGGATAAATGAACGTGTAGAGTGACCGCCACCATGTAGCGGCAGTTTTTTACCTAACAATATAGATAGTATTGTTTTGGGGATGATTCTATACAGTTGTTGCCCTTCACCGTAAACGTTGGCAGCCCTAGTAAAAACAACAGGAAAATTATAAACATCAGAAAATGTATGAAGACTCATATCAGCAGCAGCTCGTGATACCGCATAGGGCGTGCTTGGTTGGTAGTTCCTATGCTCAGGAACCAACCCTTCGCAACTGCCGTACACTTCAGGTGTAGAGATGTGTATGTATTTATCTAAGCTGTCGAGTTGACGAAGTGCATTATGTAATTTGATAGTTGACACTGCATTGGTCATAAACCAGTGTTCTGGGTATTCCCAGCTTTGCCCTACCATACTTTGAGCTGCAAAGTTGTAAACTGTTCCAACATTCTCTTGTTTGATATGTGTTAATATGTCATCTAAATGATGATTTAAATCGAGTTGTTTAAATGCTAGATTCGTCATGTGGCAATCTTGCCATTTATAAGGTAGCAGCGCATTAACGGGTTCACTGGAACGGCTGATCGCGAGGATTTTTTTACCTTGCTTTAGCATGTGGGAGCAAAATGAAGCACCGGAAAACGAATTGCTTCCTATTATAATAATGGGTGAATCAGTCATTCTGTAATTCCAGATAAAGAGCTTTCATCAAAATATGTCCGACAATAACTTGGGTGTCTTCTGATATTTGCATATCCTGGATTTCGAAATGGAAAACTTGGTCAAGCATTGGCTTAACTTTACCGCCACAAAAACCTAAAACACCCACTGTTTTCATACCAATATCAAGTGCTTGTTGAGTGGCTCTGATTATATTTTCAGAGTTACCACTGCCAGATAAAATCAGTAAAACATCATGATTATTTGCTTTAACTTTTAGCTGGTGTGCAAAGATGTTTTCATAACCAATATCATTACCTAAGCAAGTTAAAATAGAGCTGTTAGCAGGTAATGCTTCAACTTTAAGTGCATTGCCTTGCGGGCTTATACCAAATGTAAAGTCATTTGCTAGGTGGATTGCATTTGCAGCCGAGCCACCATTTCCGCATAAATACAACGTGCCGTTATTTGCTTTCATAGTTAGCAAAGTATCAACAAGGATTTTAATTTTTTTGCTATCTAGCTGTTTTAGCACAGCTGTTAGACTGGCTATATAGTTTGTTGTTAGGTCTTCTACTGAATCACTAGATATCGATGAGGTCCGCTGGTTGTCCATCATAAAACCTCTCTTTGCATCCATTTAAGATTGTAAAAATGATCTTCATCTTTTAGTAAACCTTGTTTGTAAGCTGTAATGATTTCGGTAATGGCTGTGTCGACATTTTTATTGGGTGTAAAACCAGTTGCGAGCAATTTATCTGAGTTAATACGGTAAGAACGAGGGTCATTTGAAGGTGTTACATCAATCTCACACGCTATTTTAGCCTGCACCATTTTTGCAATATCCATAATTGAAATATTTTCAAACCCTGCATTAAACACACCTGAGACTTTATCTGGATTATCTAACATATAAATATAGAGATCCGTGATATCGTCAATATGAATATTTGGTCTGACTTGATCGCCACCAAAAACCGTAATCTTTCCATTTTTCAGAGCTTGCATTGTCAGCATATTAACAGAAACATCTAAACGCATACGTTTAGACATGCCGCATACGGTTGCTGGGCGTACAATTTGTACGACCATATCGCCGACATAACTAAGTAAAACACGCTCTGCAACCATTTTTGTTTTGTTGTATTCTGAAATAGGCTCAAGCGTTAAGTCTTCAGTTACATGCTCTTCATCCTTTATACCGTATACGCTACCAGATGACGCATAAATAAACTGCTTTACACCAGAACGCTTTGCTTTATCGGCTAAACACATAGTTGCTAATGTACTCACTTCCCATGTTAATTTAGGGTTTAAATCACCACAGGGATCGTTAGCGATAGAAGCAAGATGAATAATAGAATCGACTCCGTCTAAGTTAATCGTATCAGTGGCGCGTACGTCACCTTTAATGACTAAGAGGTTGTCATGAGAGGGCAGAAAATTACCAAACCATTGAGTGTCAAGTGCGATGACTCTATGGCCCAAAGCCAGTAATTTAGGAACTAAAACCGTTCCTTTGTATCCCGCTGCACCGGTAACTAATATTGTTTTTGGATTCATTTAACATTCTCTAATTCTTTGGTAGGTATGGATATGTTGATTAATGATGGCTCAGCTACCATACCCCTAAATTCAGATAATAAGTGCGACATTGCTCATCAGGTGTAGAAGAAACCAACTGCTGAAGTTGGTATGATTCTGCTTACCACAGAACAAAGCAGTACCAACATGAATTATCAGCAGTTGACCGAAGGCAAAAGATACCAAATTTCTGCTCTTTTAGGGCAAGAAATATCAGTGGTAAATATTACACGCACACTAAATTTTCACAGTCATCCTCAAAATTGGCTTGTCTCGCAGTCGGCTCGTTCAGCTCTCTCATAAACCAACTGATATCAGACAATCTCTGGCGGTAAGCCTCCGCAGGCCTTTCAGCCAACTCAACCGCATACGCAGGCATTACATCACCACGAGAATACTGTTGAGTAAATAACGTGCCTTTATGAAGAGAATGCCAGCGCTTCAACACTTCGTGTGTAGACCAGATTTTGGCTTGTTTATCATCAACATGCAACACAATATGAAGGTGATTGCTCATCACGGCATAGGCACAAATATAAATAGAGAAGATTTGAGATAGACACAGCAAACGCGCTTCAATCCAACCACGACGGTGCTCGAAACTTTTCCCTGTAATGACATCTTCGCCACATAGAAAAGCACGACGAACGCATCGGCTGATGCAGTGATAATACGGAGTATCAGACAAACTGACTTTCTAGCTTCTGGCCCTTGGCATAATTCTCACCTCATCCTTGAGTTTAACTTTTTCAGTTTAAGCAGTGATTAGAAAAATATCCATCAAGTAATGGATGTCCTGTATCGGCTCTTCAAGTAATGGATGTCCTGTATCGCCGTCCTAACCGGCTAAGTAACGTTTGCTAAAATGGCGAAGCCAAGCAAACTGTTACGTGTCCGGTTAAATAGCTTGTATGGATAATAATCCCACAAAGTAATTATTATTTAAACTAGGTTCGGGTAATGTGAGGCCCAAGCTTTGGCTGCAACCAAAGCCTTTTATACAGTAGTTCGATTGAGCGAAGGCTCCTCTATTGAGAGACCGTTAACAAGTACGAACGCTGTATAAACTCCAAGCATTAAACTCGGATAGTCAACTGGGCCTCGAGCCCGAATAGCAAGGCAGAGTCAGCTTATTATGGATAACACAAATAATCAAAGTGAAATTAACGTCGGTGTCGATACAGGTAAAACTCAACTCGATATTTACATCAGACCGTTAGATATTTACTTCACAGTAACAAACAATGAAAGTGGTATTAAAGAAGCCATAAAAACATTAAAAAAATACACCATCACCCGCGTTGTTATTGAAGCAACTGGACGCCTTGAACAGCCTTTTATTATGGCCTGCGCCGAAGCGAATATTCCTTTTGTCATCGCTAACCCAGTTAATATTAAACGCTTCGCTGGTGCCATTGGTCAGAAAGCAAAAACAGACAAACTTGATGCAAAACTGATTGCTCATTTTGGTGAAGCAATAAAACCATCATTATCAACCTTAAAGCCCGAACAGATGCGCCTCATGAGTGATTTACTGTCTAGAAGAAGACAGCTAATGGACATGCAAACGATGGAAAAAAATCGCTCTCAGATAATGCCTAAAACAATCTCTTCGTTCATAAAACCTAT
>NZ_JBLIXL010000013.1:0-87745 GCF_047525455.1 Marinomonas phycocola | reverse complement strand
AGATTCATTTTGATTTCTGGACTTTAAGTAATTAGTTCGACTCTTTAAGTAACTTATAAATTGTTGATCTACCAATACCAAGATTTTTTGCAACTTCAGTAGGGCTAATCCCTTGATCTATAAGATTCAAAACATTAGCTCTATTAATTGTTCGTTTACGACCAAACTTAACACCTTTAGCTTTTGCTTCAATACGACCCTCGTTTGTTCTTTCTAAAATTCTTTGTTTTTCTGCCTGAGCAACAGCAGATAATATTGTGACAACCATTTTACCCATAGTACCTTCGGTGCTAATGCCATCATCTAAAAATCGAATAGCAACATTCAAGCTATCAAATTCTTTTATTAATTGAACCATGTCAGCGGTGTCTCGACCAAGCCTATCAAGTTTAGTCACTAAGACAACATCACCATCCTCTACCTTCACACGAAGTAAACTTAAACCTTTTCGATCTGTATGGCTGCCTGATGTTTTATCAGAAAAAATTCTGCTGGCTTTAACCCCTTCGCTAACTAGTACTTTAATTTGCTCATCAAGTGATTGTTGGCTTGTAGATACACGAGCATAACCAAAAGTCCTCATAACCTTAAAATGTCTCCTAAATCGATTTGTAGAAAAACTTTCTATTAATGCTGTAATATCGATTTAATAGACATGATAATCAAAGGCAATTACTATGTCTACGAATTTATAATATAGTAGACAGTACCGAATTTACTCTTAATTATTATTTTGGATAACTGATGGCTGTAGATTTTTTAACCGTAGAGCAAAAATCTCAATATGGTCAGTTTTCCAATGATCCTAACGACATTCAGCTAACACGTTATTTTCATCTCGATGAAGCAGACATGGCTATCATTTCGAATCGTCGCGGCAATCAAAATAGACTGGGATTTGCTCTTCAGCTAACTTCTGTCAGATTTTTAGGTACTTTTCTTACAGAAATATCACTAGCACCAATCAACGTTCAGGTATTTCTTGCAAGACAGCTATTGATTACAGATTTGAGTGTATTAACAGATTATGCTCAAAGAGAACCGACCAAATTTGTCACGGCCAAAGAGGGGAAATTCGTAAGCGGTATCGAGAAGGACAGGAAGACCAGCTAGGGGCACTTGGCTTGGTAACGAATGCAGTTGTTTTATGGAATACTATTTACATGCAATCAGCTTTAGATCATTTACAAGGTTCTATTGAAATTAGAGAAGATGACGAGGCTAGATTATCACCATTAGGATATGGGCATATAAATGTATTGGGTCACTATTCTTTTACATTGGCGAAACAAGTGGCTAAAGGTAACCTCAGACCTCTTAACCTCTCAAGTATGGATGATTAAAACTGCTTAACGTACGTTTTCGTACCGTTGGACTTCAAACCCCTTTTAAAAACCTGAAAACCGACTATTGTTGCATGTATACAAGACTATTGGAGCACCTTCTCTATTGACAAAATGCACAAATAATAGCGTATGCTGGTTCTTTTATACGCAATCCGAGTGACCATATACACGCTCTAGTTACTGTCCGAAACTTTGTTTGTTTTAATGCCTTACGTTATGCGTTTTTAGTTTGAATACTTTTCTATTGCTCGGCATTGGTTATTTCTTTGTCCGTAAACTTAGCTTTAGGTTAGCCTTTTGTATCACTTTCGGCTAAGTTCCAATGCTCACCTATCCTGAGGCCATGCCAATCCTTCAATACCCCCCATTCAGGCTCACTCCCATCTGTGACCAATGAAGAATCAAGGCGTAGTGATTTTTCTACTAGGTACCATGCGATTGGCAAAGCGACTTTCAAGTGATTAATGATTTCTTGTTCATCATCGGCAATTTGAAAATTGTAATTTCTTAAATGCACCACGGGTGACATTAAATGATTTTTATAAACTTAAGACTGTGCAGGCACAATTGGTGTTGCACATTGAACGTCTGCATTTTGTCCGCGGTTTCTCATTATGTGATCAATCAAGGTTAATGCCAGCATCGCTTCTGCAATGGGTGTGGCTCGAATACCAACGCAAGGATCGTGACGACCCTTGGTTATAACATCGATTTCTTCACCGCTGCGGTTAATACTTTTACCCGGGATGGTAATGCTTGAAGTGGGCTTCAATGCCATGTGCACCACAATGTCTTGTCCAGACGATAGTCCACCTAACACGCCACCAGCATGATTGCTTAAGAAACCATTTGGGGTGATTTCATCACGATGCTGACTGCCCTTTTGTTCGATCACTTCAAAGCCGTCACCAATTTCCACGCCTTTCACTGCGTTGATGCCCATCATAGCTTTGGCAATGTCTGCATCAAGTCGGTCAAAAACAGGTTCACCTAGCCCTGGCATCACATTTTTAGCGATCACAGTGATTTTTGCACCGACTGAATCCCCCTCACGACGCAATGCGGTCATGTAGGTTTCCAACTCAGGAATGGCGTCAGGGTCTGGGCTAAAGAAGCTGTTTTCATACACTTGAGACAGATCTTTTACTGCCAGCTTGATAGGGCCAAGTTGGGATAAAAATCCCTGAATTTCGATCCCAAAACGCACTTTTAGGTATTTTTTAGCAATGGCACCTGCGGCCACACGCATTGCCGTTTCTCGTGCAGAGGAACGACCGCCACCACGATAATCGCGGAAGCCGTATTTTTGGTCGTAGGTATAATCCGCATGAGCAGGACGAAACGTATCGGCAATGTTGCCATAATCTTTGGAACGTTGATCGGTGTTTTCAATCAATAGACCAATTGGTGTGCCCGTTGTTTTGCCTTCGAACACCCCAGACAGTATTTTAACTTGATCGGCTTCACGACGCTGTGTTGTGTGTTTTGACGTGCCTGGTTTGCGTAGATCAAGGTCTTTTTGAAGATCCGCTTCCGTAATCTCTAAACCCGGTGGGCAGCCATCAATAATCGCGCCTAACGCTAAGCCGTGGCTTTCTCCAAACGTCGTTACTGTAAATAAAGTACCAAATGTATTGCCAGACATAATGTATTGTTACTCTCTTAAAAATTGAATTGTGATAATTGTTCTTTCGTCAAAACAAATACGCCATTGCCACCAGCGGGTAGGTCGACCCACATAAAAGGAACATTTGGATAGTTTTCTTGCAATGTCACTTCCGTATTACCGACTTCGTACACAATAATGCCGTTATTCGTTAAATAGTCTGCTGCTTGGGATAAGAATTGACGGGTGAAATCTAATCCATCAATACCAGACGTCAGCGCTAATCGCGGTTCATTGTGAAATTCTTTTGGTGCTGAATTGTAATCGTCCGCATCAACATAAGGTGGGTTGCAGATAATTAAATCATACTTCTTACCAAAAAGGTTGGTAAACATATCGGATTCAATCACTTCAACGCTTTCTCCTACTTCATGTAGCTGCACATTGTCTTGAGCGACTTTTAACGCCGCAGAACTGATGTCAGTAATATCGACCTTAGCGTCTTCAAACACCAACGAAGCAACAATGCCCAAACAACCAGAACCTGTACACATATCCAGTATGTTTAGTGGGTATTCAGACAACCAAGGTTGAAACTCAGTTTCCAGCAAAGACATGATCGGTGAGCGAGGTATCAAGGTGTCTCGGGTGACTTTAAAGGGCAAACCCATAAACCACGCTTCGCTTAACAAATATGGCAAAGGCTCTCTTTTACTGATTCTTAATTGCACTAACTTTAGAATGCGCTTCTTTTCATCAGTTGTTAGTGCGCAGTCCAACATAGAGCGATCAAAATCCATTGGTAGTTTTAGACTGCGCAATACTAGGTGTACAGCTTCATCCCATGCGTTGTCGGTGCCATGGCCGTAAAACAATTCGGCTTTCAAAAAGCGGCTGTAAGTCCAACGGATAAAATCTTGAATGCTTTTAAGGTCACGTACTGCGGATTGATTGACACTCATAGGAATCACTTATCAAAATCGAAAGGACGGGATTATAACCTGTATTACCCCACGCCTCCATCGAGTAGAAACGGTTATTGCTTCTTTTGAGTAACTTTGTTCAGGCTGTCTATTTTTGCAGAGAGAACATTGATAATGTTGGCGTCATTATGCTGTTGTAATGTTAATACGGTTTCTCTCAATTTTTCTATCTCATTTTTTTGTTGCTCTGTTTGGCGTATAAGGCGCCTGTTCTCGTTTTCTATTGCTTGATAGGCACTTTCTGCTTTAACCATATCGATTTCCTTTTGTACGAGATTAAGCTGACTTTCTTTAAGCTGTTCTTCCAAATGAAGCATATTTTCATTCGTTACATGTAAGGTAGATAAAGTGTCTTCGTATCGTTGCTTCATGTAGTCCAATTTGCTGGATACACTCACCCTCTCTTGTTCCATGGTATGGGCTTTGTTCTGACTGTCAGCCAATTCCTGCTCTTGTTCGCTCAATGCTGCTGATAGAGATAAGTAATGGCCATTAGTTGAATCAGACTTCAGCTTTTCTGCATGTTCAAACTCTCCGATCTTATCGTCCAATTGAGACTGCAAGACTTGAATGAACTCACGTTCTAGCTTTTTGAACACGGGCTTAACCGCTTCCCCTAGATCATTGAACTTTACTTGTTGCTGTTCTTTATAGATCAGCTCCCATTCACTGATGCTATTCAGCAAAGTGGTATTTGAACATTTTCTACCATCAAGTGTTGAAAAGTATTCTGCAACACGCGGGATGTTTGGAAAGTAGTTTTGCTCAAGTAAATTCCAGCAAGCTTGATGAATTTCTTCACGGGATATATTTGCTTTACGGGCCATAATGATAAGAGTCCAATCTCAAAGATAAATTTGGTAATTTATTTCTTAATTCTATCTTAAATAAATAAGATAACAAGCACTTCCCTTCTCTCGCCATCTTCGATGGTTGGGACTATGTTTTAAAGGCATGTTACAGCTCTCCAAAAGATCTTGAAGAAACTGTCTTACACATAAAGAATCGGGGCAGCATTGGTAATTACCTCATAGCTACATAAAATGACAACCATTATTTAGTCGTTTAGAGCTTAGAGTAACTTTTCGTACCATTGGGCTTTCCCCGTTACTAGCTTAAGGAAGGTGCGAATAAGTCTACTAAGACTCAGTCTTTCAGAGAAACCGTCAAATAAGGCACGATTCTGCAGGAATGTTCAAATTTATATGCTAGTCTAATAAAAGGGATTAATTTTTTATTTAAAACACTTGCGGTTTTTTAAATAAAATCAGCGGTGGCATAATGGAGATAAACAATGATTTCTTCTACAAGAGTCAATGTTGAAGATCAGTATTCGAGATTTGACAAAGGTACTAAACTTAATACCAGTAATCAAGAAGGTAATACGTTGCCAGCAAGTGAAAAAGCAACATCCTTACCTGCTATAGATAAGATAACGATATCTGATACTGCTATAAAAGCATTAGAGAAAGATCAAAACAATTCACCCAAAGGATATTATGAACAATTCATACCTACGTATGAGGGTTTTTCATCTAAAAATCTTGCTTTCGGGGTAAAAGAACCTGGCATGGAAACATTTTCCGCGGGGAAAGAGTTGGCTCAGGTTATTACGGATGCTCGTGCAAGTCTCGATAAAAACTACCAGAAATTAAAATCTATCGGTAAACCACATCTGGTTGGCCATTCCTCTCCTGAAAGTAGAAATTCATTATTCGGAGAGCTTGATCGACGAGCACTTAATGCAATTGTAAATGATAAACAGGGAACATTTACAAAGTATGAACAAGATATTGCTCGTAATAAAATGAGTCAACAGCAAGGACTAGCAATGGGGCTGTATAATGGCCCTATTAGTGAAGAAAGTAAATTTGTTGATCCGTTTTTAGGAAATAAAACAGAGCAATTTAAAGCCGGAGTTCAATTCTTAGATAAAGTAGGAAATGAAGAAAAAGCGACGATTGAATATGCTTTCCAACGGGCTGGGGTACAAAGATCTTATGAAAACCTTTCACGCGAACAAGGAGAGATTCCCGAAGATTTTACTTCGGAGCATCCATTATTAATTCTCATTCTCCAAGCTAGAGAATCTGCAAATGGTGATTTTAACAGAGGATTTACGACCGGAAGCATTAGAGACACAGATGATCTTAAAAGTCAGCCTTGGTTTGAAGGATTTGAGAGCAAACTGGATAATGCAATTAAAGCCACTGAAGATTTATTTTTTCCTAAAGAACAAATCGTATAATTTTTTCCAAATAAGCAAAGAGCAATATATTTATTTAGCACAGCTCTTTGCTTGTAATTTTTAGTAGATTTCTACTTTATCTTAAACTGAACCGAATACTCACCAGTAAAAGAGTTTTGTGAAATAACTTGTGATTCACAGTCAGAAGAAGGTGTTGCACCGTCCGAAAATTGATAAATAGAGCCTATCTTTATCACAGACCAATTGAACCGACAATCTAGGTAAGTAAATACACCTGCATCTATAGTACCGTGTTTAGACGATTCAACCAAGAATTCGAATTCAAGAATGAAAAATCGAGCGCTGTATTCTTATCTAATAGAGCGACATGGAAATAGAAGGGAATGGAGTGAGTTCGATTATATAGAGGGAGTGGCGATGTACGGCATCGCTAAAAAGCAATGCCGCATAACGTTCAATGACATGTTTTATTTTTCTATAAAGGTCAACTGATCCACACCATAGACCTCTAACCCTGAATTCCCTAAGTTCACAAACTCCATATTTTCCAGCAATCTAGGGCCAAGACCTAATTTTAAATCGTCAATATTCTCTGATGCAGCATCAAATGCCTCACTGGTCGTACTACCACTTGCGGTTACCGCAAGGTAATAACGTGCGTCAGAAGGCTGATCTTCAATATAGAGCCTGATCTTAGCGATATCATTCACAGATATTTGCTTTTTAAACGTAGGGTCAACTTTGAATTCAGACATAGGGATGATTTGATCAATTCTCACCATCACATCGCCCGCACCACGACGATTAATATACATAACCGTATAAAACTCGTTATTTTGAAGCACTTTCAATACTTGGTTATTGTCTCTTCCATAAAGTCGATAATCATTAAAGAAGTTGTTTGCCCAAGCATTACTGCTGCCACAACTTCTACCTTCACATTCAAATAACACTGTGTTTTGTTCTGTCGTGACTTGGTCTGAGTAAAAACGAATCACATCGTTTAAATCTGCACCTCTAGCAATTTTAAACGTGTGCCGGGTTGATTGTGACTCAATATTCAAAACCGTCTCAGGAAACCAGCTACGGTCTGCTCTCTGCATTTTAGACAGAGGAATTACATAATTTGAATTGTCTTTAATATCCGTCGTAGCAAGAGCAACTTCGCGGTGAGGGGTAATGGAAGGTAAAGGCGTGACAGCAGAAGATAATGTTGGCACCACTAAGGCACTGCTAATCAGTAGCATTGATATTGTATTTTGTATTTGCATATACACTTAACCTTAAACGTTAAAACACCGTTTGTTAATTATGGTCAATAAAATGCCTTATCTCTTCAGCAACTCGTTGACTCGTATCGGGTTCAAGATGGAAGTGGTGACCACCATCAATCCATTTCAATTTAACCCAAGAAAAGTGTTTTGCTCGAGCTTCAACAAAATCCGCCTTTTCTTTATAGATACCATCATTTGCAATTAAAACAAACGTCGGACAAACCACTTTATTAATAAAACTGTAAACGCTTTCTTCATCCATTCTATAAGGAGATGGAAAAGCCAATTTTCCATCGTGTCGCCACACCCATTGATCTTTTTCTTTATAAGCACCTCGCTGAACCAATGTACTGGAAGCAAAGTAACCCAGTTTAGTAAAGCCATCCATACGTGCCGTAATCATATCTTCTTGGGTTTTATAGCGAGTGCCATTGCTTTGTTTGAATTTTAACATCCTTTGAACAGCACGTTGCATAGTAGCAACACGGGTCTCAGGCTCCTCTGTGATTGGCCCAATATTGTCTAGCATAATGAGACCCCGTATCTTATCAGGCGCTAAAGCCGCAACAAGCATGGCTACCGTGCCACCCATGCTATGACCTATTAACCACACACTCTGTCTTTGTGTTTGTAAAAACTCAATTACATCCAAAGCATAGTCCCATAAATGATAAAAAACACCGACTGGACGATGCTTTGAAAATCCATGCCCAGCCAAATCCAATGACGTGATGGTCATGTTATCCATTTTAGGGCATAGTTCACAAAATGTTGCTGCGTTGTCTAACCATCCATGTAACGCAACAGCAGACAGTATTTCAGGGCTTTGTGGTGATTGCCATTTCAGTCCAGCTAACGAAGTATGTTTAAGCTGAAAATGCATCTCTTTTAGCATAAATAGACAACTCGACTTTTCTGAAATTTAAACGGAAGGCGAATAAAAACTGTTTAGAGTACAGCAATCTGTCACTAACAGTTCACCACTCATGGATATCAAGGTACCTGTGTCCATTGACAGTTCTGGCGGTAAATGAGAATTCGCCAATAAGTCCACCAACTGATAAGCAAACGGTTGATGAGTAACAATCAAAATATTGTCTGCTTTTAAGTTAGACAACCATATGGCAACATCCAAAGGACGACCACTAGGCGTAATAAGATCAGATGTTTCGACCACAACATCCTGACTAAGTTCATTTGAAAAATGCTTTGCTGTTTGTTGTGCCCTAATGTATGGACTCGCATAAACCGCATCCAATCGAATACCAAGAGATTCAAAGTATTGACCCGACAATCTAGCCTCTTTCATTCCCTTTTGAGTCAACTCTCTAAGGTCATCATGTTCAAAATCCGACGATTGTGCGGTACCGTGCCTAAGTATGAAAAGTGATTTTAAATTAGTCATCTTGCTTTACCTGAGGCCATGCCTTGAAAGGATAGGGTTTGTCTTCCGTTTTGAAGGTTAAAAAGCTCATGATCTCTGAAATAAATTCCGTGAGATTAAATTGAAAACGCACGATCGACTCTGGCTTATGCTGAGACCCAAAACGGATAACGGTCATTAATAGAATTAAAAAACCAAATATAGACAGTGCAACATTAAAGATAATCCAATACAGCACCATAAAAATAAGACGAATCCAAAAGCTTTGCTTTGTGTAACCAGGTTTAGACATTAGAGCCTTCCTTCTGAGTAATAAATTCAACATCCCACTTCTGATCACCTGTCATTAACCCTCTGATAAGAGAGTCCAATGTCGCACCAGAAAACAATAAAGCATACAAGCCTTGAGCTAACGGCATATATAGGCCATGTTTATTTGCTTCTTCCACTACCATTTTTAGCGTGTTTACCCCTTCCGCTACTTCCCCTATTTCAGCGACAGACTGCTCTAAGTCTTTCCCAGAGCCAATAGCAAAGCCCACACGATAGTTACGACTTAATGGAGAAGAACAAGTAGCGATCAAATCCCCCATTCCCGCCAAGCCTAAGAAGGTCATTGGATCTGCGCCAAAATGAACCGCAAAACGACTCATTTCTGCAAGACTACGAGTCATGATCATTGCCATGGTATTTTCACCCACTTTCAGGGCTTTAGCCAAACCACAGACAATGGCGTAAATGTTCTTCAATGCACCCGCTAACTCAACACCCGTCATATCCGAGCTTTCATATACCCTGAAAGTAGGTGATTTAAGCAGCTCTATCATTTGCGCTCTCACTTCCGCGCGATCACTCGCCACCACACTTGCGGTGAGCTGGCCTGCTGCGATCTCTTTCGCCAAATTCGGACCACTTAATACACCAATATTTTGCGTTAACCCATTACGATTTAAAATCTCACTCATTAACTCAAAGTGATTTGGGTTGAAGCCTTTTGTAGTGCTAATCAATGTTTTATTCGGCGTAAGCCAAGGGCAAATTCTATCCATAACATCTTCGAAAGATTTGGATGGTATAGATACAAGAATAGTATCGCTTTCACGGATGGCTTTTTCTAAATTTGTGGTGGCCATTAATTCACAATGCAAAGGTGCATTTGGAAGATACCGACTGTTCAACCCTGTCAGGTTAATTTCTTCCACCTGCTGCTCATTGCGCATCCACTGACTTACTTGATGACCATTATGAGCCATTATGTTTGCCAGTGCAGTGCCAAAACTTCCACCACCTAAGACACAAACTGATTTGGTTGTCATACTTTAAGTATTCCTTAGCATTTCACTGTGCTTATAATTTAAGAAGAACAACTCACTTCAAAATTCTTTGCCCACTCTGGTGACGGCAAGGATAATTCTTCACATTCTGCATGTTCACCACACGGTGTTTGCAAAACGTACAATAAACGCCTAAATGGAAGGTAATTCCCCATTTCCGCTTCCTCGATAGCCTGTTGAGCAAGATAGTTTCTTAAGATAAATTTGGGGTTTATTTTCAGCATTTCAATCTTGCTTTCATCCCAATTTCGCTTTTCGCTTTGTCTTTTGGCAATATAACGGTCTAACCACAGAGATACCGCATCCCGATCAACAAATTCATCAAGAATAATCGAGTAGTTTGATGGGTTCTCCATGTTGGACAACTTTCTAAAAAAGACGCTGTAATCCATTTTTTCTTTTTTCAGTAAACGATACAGCTCTCGAATAAATTCAACATCATACTCAGTACTGTCGCCAATACTTTCCGACCCTTCCATCAAAGATAGCCCCAGCTTTTGATACATTAACTGACGATAATGCGTCATAAGAGTCGGCTCATAAAAACCCAAGACTTCAATTAATTCATCACGTGATAGATGACCAGAAAACGCCCTCATCAGACAGTTCAAATTCCACAAACCAATACTCGGCTGATTTTCTAATGTGTATCGGCCTTCATGATCAGAGCGATTGGCAATCCATGTAGGATCATAATCTTCCATAAAACCATAAGGGCCATAATCAATGGTCTCACCCAATATAGACATATTATCTGTGTTCATCACACCGTGCTGAAAACCAATTGCTTGCCATTGTGCAATCATTTTAGCCGTGGCTTGAACAACTTCAATTAACATACTTTTAATCGGATTTTTTTGTAGTAATGCCTGTGGGAAATAGTACTTAAGACAATGGTCAATAAGCGCTTGAAGCTGCTTAGGTTGTTTACAATAATAGAAAAATTCAAAATGACCAAAACGAATGTGTGTTCGCGCCGTACGCAAAAGCATGGCGCCAGGCTCTGGTTTTTCACGGTAAACGGCTTGATTGCTGTCAAATAGACACAAAGAACGAGAAGACGCTATTCCAAGTGCGGTCATGGCTTCTGCTGCGAGATACTCGCGAATAGATGAGCGTAGAACTGCCCTACCATCGCCTCTCCTAGAATAAGGCGTTAATCCTGCCCCTTTAAGATGAAGATCAATCAGACCGTCTGGTGTACTCACTTCTCCAAGTAAGACGCCACGGCCATCTCCAAGCTGGGGAGAAAACCCGCCAAATTGATGCCCAGCATAGACCATGCTGAGACTGAGTGGCAGATTCGTATTACCACTCAAGATATTTAAGATGCGCTCATCTTTAATATCAATACCAAGCTCATCGCCTAGTTGACTATTAAATTCAACTAAGCGTTGACCCAGTAAGGGCTGAATCTGGGTAAAGCTAAAAAACGACTCACCAAGTTGCGAAAAAACATGTTTTATCATGTTAACCTCCAATCAATGAGTCTAGCGCACATTTTTAGCTGTTTATTAACAATTCGACATACTCGCAGCGAATACTCTCACCTACGACTTTTTCAATTTCCGGCACCAAGAACGCATCGTCTTCACTTGCAAAGCTGACTGAACGACCTAACTCACCACCACGACCCGTACGCCCTATACGGTGTACATAGTCTTCTGGATCTTCAGGTAAAGAATAATTGACAACCAACTCGATGTTATCAACATGAATGCCTCGACCTGCAACATCGGTTGCAACCAGCACCTGGATCTTACCATCTTTAAAGCCATTCAATGTTTTTACTCGTTTATCTTGAGCAACTTCACCAGATAGCATAGCGCAATTAATTTTCACCTCTTTCAAGCGCTCATACAAATCACGCGTTTCATCTCGGCGATTTGCAAAAATGATGGTGCGCTGACCAGGTTTTTCTAATAACAACTGATGCAACGCATCCCATTTTTGATCGGCTTCAACTGTATAAATAACTTGATCAATGTTCTTATTTGTTGTCTCTAATGGAACAACAGAGACTTCTTTAGGTACATAAGTCCATTGCTGAGCCAAAGCTTGAATGTCTTTCGGGAACGTTGCACTGAATAGCATCGTTTGACGCTTTTCTTTGTGGGGCGTCATGCGGATAATGCTTTTCACATCTGGGATAAAGCCCATAGAAAGCATTCTATCCGCTTCGTCCAACACCAATGATTCAACTTTGCTTAACATCACTTTTTTATTACGAGCAAAGTCCAGCAATCTTCCCGGTGTAGCAACAACAATGTCCACTCGCAGTGATTCTAGTTGCTGTTTTTGCTTTTCATAACTTAAACCACCAACCAGAGAAACCACATTAAGATCAGCGTTTGTCGTTAACTTTTCAGCGTCTTCGGCTATTTGCAGCGCCAGTTCACGTGTTGGCGCAATAATCAAACCACGAGCAAAATTATCCGCTCTTGCTTCTTCAACTGGGTAATCAAGAAAATCGGAAATCATGGCAATAAGGAATGCAGCCGTTTTACCAGTACCCGTTTGAGCCTGACCTATAATGTCGTAGCCCTGAAGTGTTTGAGGCAATGTCTCTGCTTGAATTTCACTGCAGTATTCAAAACCCATTTCCGAAATGGACTTTAAAACGCGATCAGGTAGGTTTAAATCATGGAATCTGAGTTTTCCAGACACAGGCTCAACTTGAAAATCGTCTATAGACCAAACCTTTGAATTTCCCTTACCTTGTTCAGATGCGTTCTGTTTAGAAGGTGATTTTTGTGGTTTTGAGTAAGTTCTGCGGCTTCTTTTTGGTTTTGATGGGGTATCTACAATTTGTTTTTCCATTTGGAATCTATTTGCTTCTTTATAAATGATTTGAATAACTTAATTCATCTAAGTGTACCTAAATGACCGAGATTTAGACACCTTTTCCAACTCTTAATGGTAAATTGGCTTTGCCCCTTATTTTTCCACTAACAAATGATACGGAGGTAAGCTATCGATTAACTGCTTCCCATAGCGTTTAGAAATTAGCCGTTTATCAAGTATGCATACCTTCCCTTCGTCTGCTTCACTTCTCAGCAAACGCCCTGTTGCCTGTACCAATCTAAGTGATGCATCAGGAATAGTGATTTCCATGAAGGGATTACCTCCTTTTTGCTGTATCCATTCTGCCAATGTCGCATCCACAGGATCATCAGGGACAGAGAATGGGATTTTCGCAATGACTACGTGCGTAAGGTATTTACCCGGTAAATCAACACCTTCTGCAAAACTTGCCAGCCCCATAAGCAAACTGCCTTTACCTGCATCAATTTTTTCTTTGTGCGAATCCAAAATAACACGCTTGGATTGTTCCCCTTGAACCAACATGATCGCCTGCAACTTAGCCTCAACTTGCAGAGACACTTCTTCCATTTGCTTACGAGACGAAAAGAGCGCCAAACTTGCGCCTTGTATATCAACTTGGTTATTTAAGTAATCCACAATAACGCTTGTATGACGCTCTACCTGTGTTGGCTCACAATCCATTTTGGGAATGATAAGTTGGCCTTTATTTTGAAAATCAAATGGACTGATTACTCTTAAATATTCACTTTCATGCGGAACACCGCTTCTCATATTAAAACGAGAAAAATTATTTAATGCAGTTAATGTTGCCGAGGTCACAACAGCGGCGTAACACTTATCCCATAATTGCTGACGCAATGTGTGTGCAGCTAAAATAGGGGAACCACCAAGCTCTATGTCTTGTTCCATGCCACTACCAGACAAGGTAAGCCAACGAGCATTAGGCGGGTAATTCAAATCGTCTAAAGTAGAATACAATTGCCATAGCGCTTTTGACTGCTCTAGGCGTGATAGCACAACCCCCAAAATAGGCATCCATGTATCTGCCACCTCTTGAGTCAGGCCCATACCTTCATTCTGCTTCGCTTTTTTGCACTCATCTTGAATGCTTTCAATACTGCCAAAGAGCTTTTGAAAACCGGTTTGTAAGCTGTAGGCCAATTGCCTCAGTCCGTCGGGGATCACACCAAATTCGAATCGGTGAACATTGTTATCACTGTCTAGGTTTTTATCAGCAATAAAAGGCGCAAGACCTTGCTGTGCATACTGGATAAAATTTACCAATGTTTGAACTTGCTGAGGTATTTTTAACAACAATTGCCCTGTAAGACTGATGTCATCCGTCAATTCTTGCTTAAGAGAAACTAGATTTTTTTCTAGCTGCCTCAGCCATTGAATGCTTTGTTGTAACCGCATTTCATGACGAAAGTGACTAATGGCTTTATCAGGTAGGTGATGTCCTTCATCAAAAACATAAACCGTGTCACTCGGGTTCGTTAAAATAGCACCTCCCCCTAAAGACAAATCCGCCAGAACTAAATCGTGATTAGCAACAATCACGTCTGCTGTCTCGATTTCAGCTCTTGCTTTATAAAACGGACAAGCGGAAAAATTAGCACAATTACGATTGGTGCATTGCTGATGATCCGTCGTCACTCTGCGCCAATCATCTTCTCGTAAAATGCCCTTCCAGTTGTCTTTATCCCCATCCCAATCGCCAGACTTAATAGCATTGTCCATTTCTTGATATAGAGCGGCATTCACATCACCAGCCTGTCGATGTTGTTCAAATAAACTCGCAAACATGTCTTCCATAACCTGAGTTTCGGAATCTAAAAAGCCTTCCAATTGATTAAGACACAGATAACGCCCTCTCCCCTTCGCAAGAGTATAAGCAAAATGATAATCTGTATGTTTCAAAAGATCTGGAAGCTCTTTGTGCAAAATTTGCTCTTGCAGAGCGACGGTGGCGGTGGAGATTACCAGTTTTTTGCCACGTTCTTTTGCGATGGGAATAACCGATAGGCAGTAGGACAGAGTTTTACCTGTGCCAGTGCCCGCCTCTACAACGGCAACGTGCTTCTCTCCCAAACGGACACCTTCAGAGTCTTGCTTAATATTGCCAATTGTACGAGCAATTGTGGCAATCATCTGTTTTTGCCCTAAACGTGGCTTATGGCTTTTTGCAGCCAAAGACGCTCTATAAGCACTATGTATTTTTGTCTTTAATTCATCTGAAAGCATTATTTAATTGAGAACATCTTTAAAAGCTGTATATAATAACAGTAACTGTACAAACAACCAGATGCCTTATGATTAAATTAACAAAAAGACAATCCGAAGTAATGGACATGATACGCGAATTCATTGCTGAAACAGGTTTTCCCCCCACTCGGGCCGAAATTGCAAAACACTTGGGATTTAAATCCCCTAATGCCGCTGAGGAGCATCTTAAAGCATTATCGAAAAAAGGTGCTATAGAGATCTTACCAGGTGCCTCCAGAGGATTAAAAATAGTTGAAGAACTATCCGATGAACTTCCTGTGGACATTGGTTTGCCCATCATAGGAAAAGTAGCCGCTGGTTTTCCCATATTAGCGCAGGAAAACGTCTCGTCTTATGTTCAGATTCCACCTGAAATGTTCTATCCAAAAGCAGATTATTTCCTCTCTGTCACTGGAATGAGTATGAAAGACATAGGGATTTTTGACGGTGATTTAATTGCCGTTCATAAAACCAATTCGGTGAAAAATGGTCAGGTTGTTGTCGCTCGAATCGATAACGAAGTAACCGTAAAACGTTTTCAACAAGATGGTAAAATCATTCATCTAATTGCAGAAAACAGTGAGTTTAATGACATTACAGTCGACTTAGAAACCACTGAATTTGCTATTGAGGGCATATCAGTTGGTGTTATCAGGCAATCCCTCTAATGCTCCTAACGCTTTATCGAAAATAAAAGAGCCTTTATAAATTGAAATATATTCTTTTTATAGGGGCTCTTTTATGAAGATGGCGTTCAACTATTGAATCAAATCCACTCTGATACATTAATGCAGTGTTTTTGGCGTATCAACTACTGTTTCAAAGTCTTCAATAAAGTCGTCTTCTGGCATGTCGTTAAAGTCTTCTGAGTAAACAAAGTCTATACCCGCATGGAACATACACTTTGCTAAATCAAAATAACGATTTTGCAAAAACGCTTTTGTATCATCAGAAATCGTTAATACAGCTAACGGCTCAGAGTTTTCATTTTTATCTGCATTGACTGGGCGCAACACAATATCACCATTATCTAATTCAACAATTTCTAAATAAGCTTCATTCATTCTTAATACTCTGTGGACTCTTCTCTATATCGAAGAGCTAACTCCGAGATAGATTGTAAATAGAATGCTATCGAATTTTCTGAGCTACTGCTACTCACAATCACGTTGCTCATCACAACGCCCTGAGGTCTTGAGTAGCACTCATAAGCCGTAACATACGCTTTCTCTAATTGGGAAAGCCAACTTGATGGGTCAGATGATAAAGCATTCAGCTCCTGTAATACAGGAATTGAAATGCCTTTTTGATTTGCCTGCTCCAAAAGGCGGGAAATATCCAAGTCGTGCTGCAATGAATAGTTCGCACACACCTCTTGAAGCAAGCCGTTTAATCCGCTCTTCAGATGAAATAGTGCAGAATCTTCATACGCTTTTTCCATCCAAGATTCATCCGAGCTAGATAACAACTTTAGGAAGCGACGCGCAACATCCAGTTTTTTATTGGTTACGCTCGCCCCACTCGGATTACTCATTTAGATTTTTTTCCTTCTTCAATCACCCATTTATTACCAACATAGTACGCCTTCCAGCCAGTCGGCTTGCCATTTTCTTCTGTCATAACGTACTGCTCTTTCGTTTTACGACTGTAGCGAATTACCGTAGGGCGTCCTTCTGAATCAGCCACTGGCGCATCGATAAAGAAATGGTATTTAGGATCAATTTGCTCCATATACGGAAGCAACTCAACCACTAAAGGCGCTCTTGTTTCACGTTTTTTAGGAAATTGACTTGCCGCTAAGAATAACCCAGTCGCGCCATCACGTAGAACATAATGATCTTCTACTTTTAAACAAATCAGATCCGGCATTGGCACTGGATCCATTTTTGGCGGAGCCGCTTCACCGCTTTTCAATAACTTACGCGTGTTTTTGCATTCTTCGTTAGTACAACCAAAGTATTTACCAAAGCGCCCATTCTTAAGCTGCATTTCAGATCCGCATTTATCGCATTCAAGTACAGGACCATCGTAACCTTTAATCTTAAACGCACCATGCTCAATTTCATAACCACTACAAGTAGGGTTGTTACCACACACATGCAGTTTTCTTTGCTCGTCAATCAAATAGCTGTCCATGGATGCGGTACATATGGGGCATCGACGCTTCGCTATTAACGCTTTTGATTCCGCTTCTTCATCGTACAAAGCAACGGCTTCTTCACCCCTTGTCAGATTGATGGTTGCTTTACAGCGCTCTTTCGGCGGTAGCACGTAACCCGAGCACGATAAGAAAACCCCTGTACTTGCCGTACGAATTTGCATTGGCCGGCTGCATGTTGGACATTCTATATTGGTCGGTGTCGGTTCATTCAACGCCATCCCCGTCTCTGGATTTTCCGCTTTTTTCAATGTCTCACTAAAGCTTGCATAGAAGGTGTTTAATGCTTGAATCCAGTCTTCTCTACCTTCTGCAATATCATCCAATTGTTCTTCCATTTGCGCTGTAAAGCTGAAATTCATAAGCGTTTGGAAATTGCTAACCAGACGGTCTGTTACAATGTCGCCCATTTTTTCAGCATAGAAACGCCTGTTTTCTACACGAGCGT
This sequence comes from Marinomonas phycocola, assembly GCF_047525455.1. Lineage (NCBI taxonomy): Bacteria > Pseudomonadati > Pseudomonadota > Gammaproteobacteria > Oceanospirillales > Oceanospirillaceae > Marinomonas > Marinomonas phycocola. The sequence continues at coordinate 69,912 of NZ_JBLIXL010000013.1, read as the reverse complement.
AGCCTCGGTCTTGGATGGTTGAAATAATCGAAGCATAAGTAGATGGGCGACCAATGCCTCTCTTCTCAAGCTCTTTAACCAAACTTGCTTCACTAAAGCGTGCTGTAGGCTTGGTAAAATGTTGCTCGGGTAATAATTCAACCAATTCAAGTATTTCACCAGGCTCGATGTCTGGAAGAAGATTGTCTTCCACTTTTTTGCCTACAGGAGTAAGAACACGCGTATAACCATCAAAGCGAAGAATCCTTCCACGAGACTTGAGTTCATAATCATCAACAACCAAAGTAATTGTGGTCGACGTATATAAAGCTGGTGTCATTTGACACGCGATAAACTGATTACGTATCAGCTCATAGAGTCGATGAGCGTCTTTATCCATGCCAAGCAGTTCATTTGACGTGATCTTTACATCTGAAGGACGAATCGCTTCATGAGCCTCTTGAGCGCCTTCCTTGCTTGAATATCGAATAGGCTCTTCAGGCAAATACTCTTTACCATAATTGGAAAGAATGTGTTCACGTAGCGATTTAACCGCTTCCACACTTAGATTGGTTGAATCTGTTCGCATGTAGGTAATGTAACCGCCTTCATACAAACGTTGAGCAAGCATCATGGTTTTCTTTACGCCAAAGCCTAAACGTGTACTGGCAGACTGTTGTAAAGTGGACGTAATAAACGGCGATGAAGGTTTGCTTGATGTTGGCTTGTCTTCGCGTTTAGCCACTTTAAACGTTGTATTTTGCAGTCTTGCAACGTGTTCCTGAGATTCTTTGTCGCTTTCTGGACGGTATTCTTTATTTTTGTATTTTGTTGTTTCAAACACTAAAGGGGCATTAGATGGCGTTGTTAAGTGTGCATCTAACTCCCAAAACTCTTCAGGTATAAAGGCTCGTATTTCTTGCTCACGCTCAACAATTAAGCGTACAGCAACAGATTGAACTCGCCCAGCAGACAAACCACGTGCCACTTTAGACCACAACAAAGGCGAGACCATAAAGCCGACTACACGATCTAAGAAGCGCCTTGCCTGTTGAGCATTCACTCTATCTATATCAAGCTCAGAAGGTGACTCGAACGCTTGTTTAATGGCCTTTTTGGTAATTTCATTAAATACAACTCGCTTGTAACGCGAGTCATCACCGCCAATAGCCTCTCTTAAATGCCAAGCGATGGCCTCCCCTTCTCTATCCAAATCGGTCGCGAGATAGATGGTGTCAGCATTTTTGGCTAAACGTTTCAGCTCATCAACAACTTTTTCTTTTCCCGGTAAAATCTCATAATGAGCCTCCCAGTTATTCTCAGGGTTCACACCCATACGAGTAATCAACTGCTGACGAGACTTTTTATGGCGGTATTCTATTTTATCTTCCGCACTCATTTTACGAGTCAAGGCGGCTTGCTTAGCTCGCTCTTGTGGCGTTGATGTTGCTGTTTTTCCTGTAGGTAAGTCGCGGATATGCCCTACGCTCGACTTTACGACGTAGTCACTCCCTAAATACTTATTGATGGTTTTCGCCTTTGCTGGCGATTCCACGATAACCAGTGATTTTCCCATTATGCTATATAAGCCTTATTTTAGAGTACATCTCCGAATCAATACAAATGCGTAATTTATTCGCTCGGGGCGCTGATATTAAGCAAACCTCTTTTATATGACAAGTTATCACTGTATTGTTTCGCACATTATTATTTGCCAAATTACCCGTTTCTTTTTTAACATACTCAATAAATCGCCTAAGGACAATCATGCCATTACTACAAATACTCACAATTACCGCTTTATTTATCATTGTTGTGATCTCAGTAATCGTAGGTACAAGGGCACATCAAAAAGAAAAAGAAGCAACCGAGCGTCGCTTTAAGAGCCTACAGTTACTCAACCGAGCCGATCGTGTACAGCACCATGTAGCAGGCTTAAAAAATATTAATACGGACTCCATTGTAACGGATGTTTTATACGACTTTTATATCGACACGTTAAGAGATTTAATGAATTACAGTGATCACCCAGAGGAAATTGAACAAAGAATATCCAAAGCAGAAGAAGAACGTAACCAAGATTTAGTTGAATTCACAACCACACCGCATTCCTATAGCTTCCAAGAAAAAGCAAAATACAAAGAACGTTTAACGAAGGTTGCTAAGTTGTTGTTATACATGCGCCGTAAGGGCCGCATTAGCCACTCTCACTACAAAGCGTGCTATGACTACATACGTTGGCTGAATCTATGGTTGCAATTGAACCGGCAGCTCGTACAGGCTAACAACAACATATCCAGTGGAGACATGAGAGTCGCTCAATCTCTTTACACTGTGATCATGTCTCACTTGAAAGCAACCTCAATTGATCGACCTGAAAGACATCAAGCCATTGAATACGTAGAAAAACAATTCCAAGCCATTTTAGCGCCACCCATTGTTGCTATTGTAAATACAGATAACCCAGATGAATCCGTTGCAGATTTAGTTCTGGATCTTGATGAGACGCCTGATGATCAACTGCTTGATGAAAATGAAAAAGATACTTAGCGAATATTTTGCAACTCTTGAAGCAGCTCAGCCAGTGCTTTTACACTTTTGTCATCGCCTAACTCTTTCCAGAAGCACGTCACTGAATTAGACGATATTTCAATGCAGTCAACGCTTCCGTCAATGATTGCCAAATTAGATATAGCTTCTGGCGACAGCGTTATTGCAGCATTCGACCACCAGCCATCGCAAACCAGTGCATGCTTCCAAACTTCATTAGGAAACATGCGAATCGTCCCTTCTAATGTCTTAAGCTCTTTTATTCGATTCAATCGATATGCACACGATGCAATAGAAATTGTTGTTTTATCCCATTTGTCTGGTATGTTTACTTGCATTAACTGGACTGTCAGCTGGTATTTACGAGCCTCCATTCTCAAAGACATCTTATCCTTGTCTCTTTTTGATGGCATAATCCACATGACTGAGCCCAGTAAAGATAAGGTTATAAATACTACGATTATTATTGTCATCATCTTCTCAAATTGAACTATTATTATTGTGTAATGAATTGGAGGCGCTTATGCCCTATAAAAAAATAATACTTGCGGCCGATCTAACAGATGGAATGAATCAAGTATCAGACAAGGCCATACAATTATGTAAAAACTCTGGCGCTGAGTTAATTTTAATACATGTTATTGAGTCTTTAAATTATGCTTATGGAGGTGACGTCCCTATAGACATAACCGACATCCAACACCAACTGCATACGGACGCGGCAAATAAAATGGATCTTTTGATTCAGCAAATTGACATTACTCCAATTGAAACCTGCATTACGCAAGGCGGAATTGAACATGAAATTCATCGACTTGCAGAAGAAAAAGACGCGGATCTCATTGTCGTAGGGAGCCATGGACGACATGGTTTAGCCCTATTACTAGGTTCAACAGCAAACGGTGTCTTACATGGAGCACCTTGCGACGTATTGGCAGTAAGAGTCAAAGACTAACACCATTACCTATTAAACAAGCGTCATAAAACAGAAGGTGGTCATTTGACCACCTTCTATTACTTTTGTATTACTTAAGCATTAACCTCTAGAGCAATCAAGCATTAGCGACGCGTCCAGCTTGTCCCTTCGCGACTGTCTAGCAACTCCACCCCTTGAGCAGCCAACTCATCCCTTATCTCATCACTACGAACAAAGTTTTTATCTTTACGTGCCTGCTTCCGTTCAACAATGAACGCTTCAATTTGCTCTGCACTCAAACCCTCTGCAATCACACTGTTTTGCAAGAAGTATTCTGGGTCTTGCTGTAATAAGCCAAGCAATTCCGACAAAACAGATAGCTCTTTTGCCAGTACTTCCGCCTCTCTTGGGCTACTTGTTTTAGCCTTATTAAGCTCACGTGCCAAATCAAATAACACAGCAATAGCAACTGGCGTATTAAAATCATCATTCATCGCGTCGTTAAAACGAACTGAAAAGTCCGACTGCACATAATGATCAGACAAAGATTGCTCTTTCAACGCGTTATACAATCTCTCTAATTTCACTTTTGCTTCCAGTAAGCTGCTCTCAGAGTAATCAATCGCACTGCGATACTGGCTTGATACCATTAAGAAGCGAATCACTTCTGGATTGTACTTTTCAAGCACCTCTCGCACTGTGAAAAAATTTCCAAGGGATTTAGACATTTTTTCATTATTCACACGAACAGGGCCACAATGCATCCAAACATTGGCATACTTTTCTCCAGTTGCAGCTTCTGCCTGGGCAATTTCATTCTCATGATGTGGAAATTTTAAATCTGGGCCACCGCCATGAATGTCAAAATGCGCACCTAAGCAGCTAGTAGCCATCGCTGAACATTCAATGTGCCAACCGGGACGACCTGCCCCCCAAGGCGATGCCCAATGCACTTCACCTTCTTTTACCATTTTCCACAAAACAAAGTCCGCAGGATGCTCTTTGGCCATTTCAACATCAATTCGAGCACCAGCTAACATGTCTTCAAGTTTACGATTATTTAATTTCCCGTACTCTTTAAAAGCAGATGCGCGATAGTACACATCGCCCGTTGAACCTTGATAAGCAAACCCTTTGTCGATTAATGTTTGAATCAAATCAATCATTTCCTGCATGAATTCTGTTGCTTTTGGTTCGCGGTCAGGCATTTTATTACCCAATTTCAGCTCATCTTCAATTTGCGCTGCAATCATGCGCTGAGTTAATGATTCGGTTGTTTCGTTATTTTCAGCCGCTCTTTTTATGATTTTATCTTCTACGTCGGTAATGTTTCGAACATAGTTCAAATCATAACCAATATGACGAAAGTGGCGAGAAATAAGGTCAAACGATATCATTGCCCGTGCATGACCAATATGGCAATAATCGTAAACGGTATTACCACACACATACATACCAACTTTGCCGGGTACAATCGGATGAAATTCTTCTTTTTTACCTGTGAGTGTGTTGTATATTTTAAGCATTAGCTTGTATTACCTTTTTGCTTCAATTTTTGCCCAGGAATCACGTAGTGTAACCGTGCGGTTAAAGATCAACTTATCAGAAACCAAATCTCGACAGAAATACCCTTCTCGTTCAAACTGAAATCCAGTTCCTTTCGCAGCATGCTCAAGAGACGGTTCTAATTTTGCGTTCTGTAATACGACCAAGGACTCTTTATTAATAAAGTCTAAGAAGGTTTTTGTTTCATGATGCGCATCAGGCGCAGCCTCATTAAATAGACGATCATAAAGGCGTACTTCTGCCGTAACCGCATGCTTAGCACTTACCCAATGAATAACCCCTTTCGGTTTATATCCTTCCGGATTAACGCCTAGTGTATTTTCATCATAACGACACAAAAGCTCGACAACATTTCCGTCTGCATCTTTAATCGCTTCATCACAGGTTATAACATAGCCACCACGTAGACGAACCGCTCCTCCTAAAGTCAAACGCTTCCACTTTTTCGGTGGAGTTTCAGCGAAGTCAGCCGCATCGATGAATAAGTTTTTTGAGAATGGAACTTGGCGCGTTCCCGCTTCAGTTTTTTTAGGGTGGTTGTTCACCGTAAAAATTTCTTCTTTATCGTCAAGATAGTTTGTTAATGTCACTTTGATTGGGTTTAACACAGCCATTGCACGATTTGCACCTTGATCCAAATCTTCGCGAACAGCGTGCTCTAACATGCCAACATCCACAATGCCATCAGAGCGAGTTACACCAATACGCTCGCAAAAATTACGGATAGAACGCGCTGTATAACCACGTCTACGTAAACCAGAAATGGTCGACATACGAGGATCATCCCACCCCTCAACATGACCGTCATCCACCAATTGTTTAAGTTTACGCTTACTGGTTACTGTATAATTTAAATTCAGTCGTGCAAATTCAATTTGTTGTGGGTGCGCTGTTTTCAATGTGTCAAGCACCCAATCGTACAAAGGTCTATGATCTTGAAATTCCAATGTGCAAATTGAATGTGTGACACTCTCCATTGCATCCGAAAGACAATGAGTGAAATCATACATTGGGTACACACACCATTTATCGCCCGTTTGATGATGATGCATATGACGAATACGATAAATAATAGGATCACGCATGTTCATGTTTGGGCTCGCCATATCTATTTTTGCGCGTAGCACCATTTCACCATCCGCAAATTTGCCTTTTTTCATTTCCATAAACAAAGCAACGTTTTCTTCTGGCGTCGTATCTCTGTAAGGGCTATTCTTACCTGGCTCTTTTAATGTTCCTCGGTATTCTCGCATTTCATCAGGCGTTAGTTTGCACACATACGCTTTCCCTAGTTTGATCAATTCAACGGCAAAATCAAATAATTGATCAAAATAGTTTGAAGCAAATTTTGGCTCTTCAGCCCACTCAAACCCTAACCACTCAACATCCTTCTTAATTGAGTTGATGTATTCCAAGCTTTCTTTTTCTGGATTGGTATCATCAAAACGTAGATTACATTGACCATTAAAACGTTCGGCAATACCAAAATTTAAACAAATAGACTTTGCGTGACCAATATGCAAATAACCATTTGGCTCTGGTGGAAAACGAGTCATTACATTACCCGCGTATTTTCCTGTTTCATTATCTTTTTCAATAATTTGAGTTATAAAGTTGCCTGGCTTTGGAGTCTCTGACATGTAAATGCGTGTCCCGATCTGAGTTCATCTAACAAGATTGTTAATTTTGTTCGTTAGTATATCCGATTTAGGTTTCATAGTAATAACGGCTAAACGAAAAAATCCCCTTAACTGCCGATAAATTTCGCGACAAAAAACACAAACACACCCACAATGATTGTTAACAGTTGCTTTTGTAGCCAAATACCCGTTAAAAACGCAAACACAGCTCCCAACAACCAAGAGTTACTCAGTGAAACGTCGATACTTTTATTCGAAATAACAACCATTGGCGTGATAATAGCCGTTAATACTGCGACTGGTACAAATTTTAACGCTCTATCTAAAAAAGCAGGCATAACCACTTTATTGGCTCTCGCAAACAAAACAAACCTTATGCCAAACGTGACTGCAAACATGCCAAGGATAATAAAAACACAGTGTATCGTGTTCATTGGGCCCTCTCCTGATGTTCATTTATTGGTGAATAACGTAGATCCGCAAAATATCCAATTCCCACACCAACAATGGCCGAAATCAACAACCCTAAGTTGTTAGGCAGATCAAATAGAACAATAGATGCAACACCTGCAGAAACCATAGACAACCAAAATGGATACGATTTTAAATACGGGGTAATAATGCTAATAAACGTTGCTACCATAGCAAACTCAAGCCCCCAATCACTCATGCCGGGCACCAGTTCACCAAAAAGTACACCTAACACGGTTGTGATATTCCACATAATATAAAAAGAGAGAAATGAACCTAAATAAGCATAATGCCCTGATTCTTTATTTATCGTACCAGTTCCATACAGAGGCTGCACCGCTGCATAAGTTTCATCAGTCAAGCCAAAGCCCATAACAAAACGTGTTGTAATGGGTAAATGCTTGACGTATTTAACCAAATCAGCCGCATAAAGAAGGTGCCTTAAATTGACGATAAACGTTGTAGAAACAATCACCCATAATGGCGCATCAATTGAAATCAATCCAATAGCAACAAATTGTGCTGACCCCGCAAATACAAACATGGACATTGCAACCGCAAACCACGGGCTTAAATCATAACTTGACGCCAATGAGCCAAATAAAATACCAAACGGAATTCCTCCTATTATCATAGGAATGGACGCAATAGCACCTCGCTTCATTTCTTGAGCAACATTTACTTGATCATCGTTAATGGCCACTGTTTATTCCTTGATTCTGATTCATGCATTTTTCCATATAAACATCTGTCCTTTCATAAATGAATGGGACTGCATTGTGCTTTTTATAAAAGCCATTTTTCTCATAAAACATTCTGGCTGACTCCAGTATCGAAGAGGTTTCCAATGTAATGACATTCACCTTTCTTGCTTCTGCATAGCGCAGAACCTCATTAAACAGGCTCTGTGCCACTCCTTTACGCTGAGCATGGTCACTTACAGCCATTTTCATCATTTCAATCGATCCTTTTTCTACGTTAGGCTTAACCATTACCGTCCCTAATATGTCAACGGCATCTGGACGCTCACTTACTGCAACCCAAATCTTGCCTCCCTTATTTAAGATATGGCTTTTGGGATCACTCAAAATAGCTTCATCGTATTCCGCTATTTGAGTTGGGAAGTAACGCTTTAGCCATATCATATTAATTCGGTATAGCCCTTCAGCATGTATCGATTGAAAGGGAACAATGGTCACACCGTACAATCTATCCAATATTTTGGACTTCAATTGTCCATTAATCAGTTGTTCTTCCAATATTCCAAGTGACGTTAAAAAATCATTCCCAGCTAAACCAATGACCTGCTCTAATACAAACTGCATTTCTGCCAGGATGGGTTTAAGCGCCAGCATTACTGAACACCCTTTATCTGAAAGCATCAACATGTAGCGCCGACTGTCTTTTAGATCCGACACTTTCTCAATCAACCCTTCACTAACCATCTTAGACACTTGCTTGCTAATCGCTGGGTGGGACAGCTTGAGTTGACTCGCAATTTCTACAACCGAAATAGGACCGCTTACTTGCAACAATTTTAGAATTGGAAAATACGTCGCTGAGATGGCTATATCACAACGAACGTAAAGATCCTGCACTTCTGTAAACAAGCAATCACTCAACCTTTTTAAGCGGCTGCCAAGCGTCAACACACCAAATTGTTCCATATTATAATATCCGTAACCGGTTACTTAATATCATAATATCAATCTCAATTACTGCAATCAACCCCAAAAAGACAGAACTTAACTTAAGAGTTGACATTCATTTCTGTTATAATCTCGCTGCCGATTATGGTCACTTTGTTTTACATAAGGTTTTGAACTCATACATACTTTTGTCAAACACAGATAAAACAACCTATAGGGGGAGCAATGTCAAAAAAAGTGGTGGTTGTGTATTCTGGTGGGATGGATTCATTTACCGTACTGCATAACGCAATAAAATCCGGAGCGGACGTGTTTGCCATTTCATTCAATTATGGGCAAAAACATTCAAAAGAACTCGTCGTGGCTCACAAAGTGTGTCAAGCATTGAACGTTTCACACAAAATCGCTGATATAAGCAGCATTAATTCATTAATGGCAGGGTCGTCTCTTACAAGCGATATTGACATTCCTGAAGGTCATTATAAAGACGACAACATGAAATCGACCGTTGTTCCTAATCGAAATATGGTTCTACTTTCAATGGCAATTGCCTACGCCGTTTCTTTAGAAGCATCCGCAGTACATTATGGAGCACACTCTGGTGATCATCACATTTACCCAGACTGTCGCCCTGAATTTGTTCACGCCATGAATGCCGTATCTCAAATCGCCAATTACCAACCCGTTGAAATAGTAACGCCTTATCTAAACAATACGAAGGGTGAAATTTTAGCTTCAGGTCTTGCGATGGGGTTAAACTACATAGATACATGGACATGCTATAACGGCAGGGAAAAAGCCTGTGGTAAATGTGGCTCTTGTGTTGAGCGCCTAGAAGCATTCGCAGAACAAGACATGCAAGATCCACTTGCATACGAATAAACCACTCATTCATCTCAATTTTAGTTGATTAGCTTCTGTTCCACAGATGTACTAATCATTGACTAAAGTTGTTCACCGTTGCCTCGACTGTATTCGAGTAATCAATAAGGTGTAACATATATGTATTCAGTTAAAGAAGCTTTTTATTCTCTTCAGGGAGAAGGCACACATACGGGACGTCCTGCTATATTCTGTCGTTTTACTGGTTGTAATTTATGGTCTGGCAAAGAGACCCATCGATCCACATCAGAATGCCAATTCTGCGATACCGACTTCATTGGAACAGATGGCCAAAATGGCGGAAAATTTCGCAATGCTTTTGACTTAGCTCAACACTTACAATCACTTTGGCCTGTTAAAAACACCCATAAATACGTAGTCTTTACTGGTGGAGAGCCTGCACTCCAACTGGACAGCGAATTAATTAATGCCATGCATTCCCTTGGTTTCGAAATTGCTATTGAAACAAATGGCACACTGCCCTTACCTGAAGGCATTGATTGGATCTGTGTCAGCCCCAAAACCACAAAGACACTAATTGTCAATAAGGGCAATGAGTTAAAGCTTGTTTACCCGCAAGAACATTTACCTCCCCAGTTTTTTACCTCCTTAGATTTTGATTACTTTTATTTACAGCCAATGGATCAAAGCCACTTGCCAGAGGATCGAATTTCACCAGAAGCGACACAAAATCTCACTCTTCGCTATTGTTTGCATAATCCACAGTGGCGTCTTAGCTTACAAACACATAAAATGCTCAACATAGATTGAATGGCTTAGCGTCAGCTTGAGTCATTTTTTTGATTTAACTATTTATTAAGGAATCATATTATGATCGTTCTTCATACTAATCACGGCGATATCACTATTGAATTAAATTACGAAAAAGCACCTAAGTCGTCAAAAAACTTTGAAGCGTATGTTGAATCTGGCTTTTACAATGGTCTTATTTTTCATCGTGTCATCAATGGTTTCATGATCCAAGGCGGTGGGTTTGAGCCTGGAATGATACAAAAAGACAGCAATGACCCAATTGAAAACGAAGCGGACAACGGTTTAACCAATGAAATTGGCACGCTTGCTATGGCTCGTACAATGGACCCTCATTCTGCATCGTCTCAATTTTTCATTAATGTAGGTAACAATGGATTCCTAAACCACAAGTCAAAAACAACAAATGGTTGGGGCTATGCTGTATTTGGAAAAGTAACTGCAGGCATTGATGTAGTAAACAAAATCAAAGAAGTCGAGACGACAACAAAATCTGGCCATCAAGATGTACCAGTTGAAGACGTAATCATCGAAAGCGCAGAGATCATCAAAGAGTCATAAAATGCTTAGATATTTTATATCTGATTTGCATTTAAGCGAGAAACGCCCGGATCTAACCCGGGCGTTTACTTTATTAATTGATCAAATCAAACACTCAGAATGCCAGCAAGCAACTGAATTCTACATTTTAGGCGACTTCTATGAAGCTTGGATTGGAGATGACCATAACCCTGATTGGAACCACCCCATCATGAGTTCGTTGTCATCATTAAGAGATTCAAACATTAATCTGTTTGTTATGCATGGCAATAGAGATTTTCTACTCGGTGAGCGATGGGCAGAAAGCGTCGGAGCCAGACTTATCCCTGAACAAACGATCATTCATTCATCAAACTCTTCGTCGATTCTTCTGTCTCATGGCGATGAATACTGTATTGAAGACGTTGAATACCAAGCGTTCAGAAAACAAGTTCGCCAGCAAGAGTGGCAAGATCATGTATTGGGGCTACCTTTAGAGCATCGGATAGCATTAGCGGAGCAGCTGCGAAATGACAGCAAAAGCATGTCCGCTGAAAAAAACAATGACATCATGGATGTGACCAAATCTGAAATTGCAGCAACATTAAAAAAATTGAATTGCAATCACTGCATACACGGACATACACACAAACCACGCCTACATACAGATGAATATAACCGACTCGTTTTAGGGGACTGGGATGATTTTGTTTGGCTCGCTGTATTACATAACAACGAACTCACTCAATACAGATTGCCAATTAATTTGATAGCTACCTCCCAGAGTTGGCATAAAACACACTTAGAAAAGATACACTCTTTACACCTAAACTAAAATTTACGTAACAAAGCACATATTCTTTCATTGAGTTGCTTTACTCTCTACGCTTATCACATAGGTAGGTGAAGTAAATCTTTCACCCATATTGTTTCTTTTGCATTTCGTGAACGTTCGTACTCCAAGTTACGATCATACAATAATGCAATCGCTCGAAAAAAAGCGTTATTTACTAGCACTGGCGTTAATTCTTCACTATGAGCAGATTGCCAATAGCCTTGCGCTTTATTCGTTAGCACTTGATACAAGTAGTCCAACTCAAGAGAACCTTGATAAATTTCATCTAAATTTACTGGTGGGTCATTTTTAGCAATCTCCATTGCTAGCCAATAAGTCACATCTGCAAGTTTATCTTTCATGATATTCTCCAGCTCTACTGCCTCATTTTTAAAGTGTAGCAGCATTCTCTGGAGATAATAGAAAACTTTTAAACAAACACACTCTCATCCTACATAGAACACTCTAAATTCTACTGTGGAGGCCCGCTATGCAGTCGAAACTCAACATCCGGTGTTGTAATCAATTCTTCTTCAACCGCACGAAAAAGAGCGACTCGATCACAGATAGGCTCTTCACTGTATTCTTCCGCCAACGCTAAATAATCTTCAAAATGTCTTGCTTCAGATTTTAGCAGTGACAAGTAAAACTTGGACAATTCATCGTCTAAATGAGGAGCCAGTGCGGCAAATCTTTCACACGACCTCGCCTCAACAAATGCACCAACAATCAATGTATCGACCAACCTTGCAGGTTCATGCGTGCGAATGTTCTTACGGAGCCCATCTGCGTATCTTGATGCAGCCAAGTGTTGATACGCTATGCCTCTACTTCGCATTAACTTATGAACTTGCTCAAAATGAATTAGCTCTTCCCTAGCTAAACGAGACATTTTATGCAATAAATTATCTCTCTCTACATAGCGATACATGAGGCTCATCGCTGTTGATGCTGCTTTTTTTTCACAATGCGCATGATCAACCAACATCAATTCTGGATTATTTATTGCCCACTCAATCCAAGGTGCAGGGGAGGTACAAGGCAAAAAAGCCATTAATTCAGGGTAAGAGGATAACATTTTTCTACCTTTTTAATGAAAAAACACGAATTTATAGCTATTGTATAAAATTTAAAGTAACAACTCTTTGATTTGGATGCCATTTTAACAATGAATCAGTTTTTTGATCCAAACAAACTTTCGATTGGGCTTAAAGTAGGTCTTGAGTTAGATCCCTATATCTTAAACTACCCGCTAGGTAACACAAAAAACAGTTGGGTTGCTGATCAAGGTGGTCGACCTTTTGTCTTGCGTTTTTATGACCCAAGCCGAGGTAGTGCCGATGATTTTTTAGCAAACTCTAGAAAGTACCTGAATTTAAAGCACCCCTCCATTACACCAATTTACCCACCATTTTATTCAAATGTCTGGGTATTTGGCTCGTCTGCGGTCTGCGGTGGAGAAAAGCTATTTAGCTTCTTAGGGAAGCACCCTGACGGTGCACCATTAAATGTCGTCATCAGTATTTTTGAAGGCATTGCTAAGGCATTAGATCAATCTCATCAAAACAATTTATTTCATGGTACATTAGATTTGAGTCACATTCATGTTGTTAATGGCGTGGGAGTGATGGTTGCGTTTGGCCATAATAACTGGCTTTCTGATATAACAGAAAACGAAGCTGACTTAAGGTTTATTGCGCCAGAATCCAAGACAACTCAGCGAAAGATAAATGCAAGCACAGATGCCTACTCTTTCATGAGAATTTTAATTGCCGCTCTTATTGGGGAATCCAAGATTGCCAGTGACAGCACTATGAGCCTCCCCCCTTCACACCCAGCCATTAAAGACAAAGATTGGAAAAGCATCTGCAATTGGTGTAAAACACCGGTTAAACAGCGTCCGAAAAACCTACTTGATGTTATTCGCTTACTCAGAGCAAATTTGTACCTTGCGACATCCAATCAAAGCATTGAAACAAACATGAATTCCTTTAAAAAAGCATTTTCCTCAAAGAAAAAAGCCATTATTGCTGGCATTACAGGAACGATTTTATCACTGTCTGTTGCTGCCGCTTTATTACTCACAGATGACCCCATTGAGACAGAACAGGTGCCAGCACCAAACATAATTCAAGTTGAAGAAAAAACACCCGAAGAAATATTTACAGCACTTCCAAATAAGCTCCAAGATACTTTAGAAATAGGTGGCAAAGCACCAGAAGTAACAAAAATACAGCCAAGCACTTTTGAAATGGGAGACTTGCAAAATATTGGTGATGATAATGAAAAACCCGTACACACAGTCAACGTGCCGACAGGGTTCTACATTAGCTCTTATGAAGTAACGTTTAATCAATATGATTTATTTGCCAACTCGACAAATCGCCCTCTCCCTCCAGACAATGGTTGGGGGAGAGGTATGCGCCCCGTTATCAATGTAAGTTGGTATGATGCAAAGGCCTATACAAACTGGCTTATACAACAAACCGGTGAAGAGTATCGATTACCAACAGAGATTGAATGGGAGTTTTCTATCAGAGCAGGCTCAGACTCTTCTTTTTGGTACGGTGACTCTGTAAGCTCCGGTTACTCTGTTTGTGACGGCTGCGGCAGCCAATGGGACGGGCAATCCACCGCACCAGTCGGCAGCTTATTAAGCAACCCATTAGGGCTATTTGACATGCATGGCAATGTAGCTGAATGGGTAGAAGACTGTTATCACGACAATTATGTAAATGCTCCGTCATCTAACACAATATGGTCAAGCAGCAGTTGTGACAACCGAGTCCTTCGTGGCGGATCATGGTTTGATATTCCGCGTGTAGGAAGGAGTTCAACACGGTATCGTGCGGATCCTAATTTAAAAGCAAGTAACTGGGGCTTTCGGGTCACCAGAGTCGTTAAAAGCAATGTAACTCAATGATTATAAAGAATAATAACTCTACTAAATGCTGCTTATTTTGAATTATTATGACGAGAAAGCATTTTTTAGTAAGATAATCCTATAAAATAGAGTTAACACACACAGAAAGCGTACTTACAGTTTGTAATATACTTTCGCGTAATTATACCTACGTACTATCAAAGTAGGCAGAGAATAATAAAGGGGAATAAATAGTGTTAGAAGCATATCGTAAACACGTTGAAGAACGCGCATTAGAAGGCATTCCACCAACAGCACTTGATGCTGATCAAGTTTCTACGCTTGTTGAACTTCTAAAAAACCCACCAGCAGGTGAAGAAGATTTCATTCTTGACCTTTTAAAAAATCGCGTCCCAGCAGGGGTTGACCAAGCTGCTTATGTAAAAGCGGGATTCCTTGCCGCAATCACTACTGGCGAAGCAAGCTCTCCATTAATCTCTCCAAAGTTAGCCGTAGAGTTACTAGGCACCATGCTTGGTGGTTATAACGTACAACCTTTAATTAGTTGCTTAGACAATGACGCATTAGCACCAATTGCAGCCAAAGCATTGTCAACAACATTGCTTGTATTTGATGCATTCCATGATGTGGAAGAAAAAGCGAAAGCAGGTAATGTTCACGCCAAAGCCGTCATCGAATCTTGGGCAGCAGGAGAATGGTTTACCTCAAAACCAAAACCAGCGGAGAAAATTACTGTTACCGTATTTAAAGTAACAGGCGAGACAAATACAGATGACCTATCCCCTGCACCTGATGCTTGGTCACGCCCAGACATTCCATTACATGCAAATGCAATGCTTAAAATGTCTCGTGACGGAATCAATCCTGATGACGACGGTACGATTGGACCAATTAAGCAAATCGAAGCAATCAAACAAAAAGGCTTCCCACTGGCTTATGTTGGTGATGTTGTAGGGACTGGCTCAAGCCGTAAGTCTGCAACCAACTCCGTATTATGGCACATGGGTGAAGACATCCCTTTCATCCCAAATAAACGTGGAGGTGGTGTTTGTATTGGTAACAAAATCGCACCTATTTTCTTCAATACAATGGAAGATGCAGGCGCTTTACCAATCGAAATGGATGTAAACTCCCTAGAAATGGGTGATGTAATTGATATCTACATCTACGAAGGCGTTGTTAAAAAACACAACACCGATGACGTTGTCAGTACTTTTGAATTAAAAACAGAAGTGCTTCTAGACGAAGTTCGTGCTGGTGGTCGAATTCCTCTAATCATTGGACGTGGTTTAACTACTCGCGCTCGTGAAGTATTGGGTCTTGGTCCAGTTGACCTCTTTAAAACACCTGGGGAAACAGAAGACACTGGTAAAGGCTACACGCTTGCACAAAAAATGGTTGGTAAAGCGTGTGGTGTAACAGGTGTTCGTCCTGGCACATATTGCGAACCTAAAATGACTACGGTCGGTTCCCAAGATACAACAGGCCCAATGACACGTGACGAATTAAAAGATCTTGCTTGCCTTGGCTTTTCTGCCGACCTAGTAATGCAGTCTTTCTGTCACACGGCTGCTTACCCAAAACCAGTTGATGTTGTAACCCACCACACACTACCGGATTTCATCAGAAATCGCGCTGGCGTTTCCTTACGCCCAGGTGATGGCATCATCCACTCTTGGTTAAATCGCATGCTACTACCTGATACAGTAGGTACTGGCGGTGACTCCCACACTCGCTTCCCTCTAGGTATTTCCTTCCCTGCTGGATCTGGCTTAGTGGCTTTTGCTGCGGCAACAGGCGTAATGCCGCTTGATATGCCTGAATCGGTTTTGGTGCGTTTTACCGGTGAAATGCAACCTGGTATTACGTTACGAGATTTGGTTCATGCCATTCCTTACCAAGCTATTCAAGAAGGTCATTTAACGGTTGAGAAAAAAGGTAAGAAAAACATTTTCTCTGGCCGCATTCTTGAAATCGAAGGTCTTGAAAACCTAACAGCGGAACAAGCATTTGAGTTATCCGATGCTTCTGCTGAACGTTCAGCAGCAGGCTGCTCAATCAATCTGTCTGAAGAATCGGTAGCAGAGTACTTACGTTCTAACATTGTTATGTTGCGCTGGATGATTGCAGAAGGCTACGGTGATCCACGTACAATCGAACGCCGTGCAAAAGCAATGGAAGAGTGGTTAGCAAATCCTCAACTAATGCGTGCCGATGCTGATGCTGAATACGCTACCATCATTGAGATCGATCTTAATACAATTAAAGAGCCTGTCCTTTGTGCACCAAATGATCCTGATGATGCTCGCCTACTATCTGACGTTCAAGGCACTAAGATTGATGAAGTATTCATTGGTTCTTGTATGACGAACATTGGCCACTTCCGCGCAGCAGGCAAATTATTGGATGCTGCCGGTCAGGTTGTACCTACTCGCCTGTGGGTTGCCCCTCCAACAAAAATGGATGCACAGCAACTTACTGATGAAGGTTATTACAGCATCTTCGGTAAAGCTGGCGCACGTATGGAAATGCCGGGTTGTTCATTATGCATGGGTAACCAAGCACGTGTTGCTGAAAAATCCACAGTGGTTTCTACTTCTACTCGTAACTTTCCTAACCGCTTAGGCAATGGCGCAGATGTGTATTTAGCATCTGCCGAATTAGCTGCAGTAGCATCCCTACTAGGAAAACTTCCTACTACAGAAGAGTATTTAGAGTACGCAAACAAGATCAACAGCATGTCATCTGAAGTTTACAGCTATTTAAACTTTGACAAAATGGGCGATTTTGTTAAGAAAGCCTCTTCTGTTATTGCAACAGATGCAAGCGCGTAACTTGCCTTAGACGTTTGTAGCAAAAAAGCCCTCTCTTGTAGAGGGCTTAATATTCAGGATTGTTATGAGACCTTTGCATGAAGTCATGAACGACAATAAGATGAGGCAAAAACAGACGAAAAGCGGAGTTTATGAGTTATAAATGCACATTTTGAGCCTATTTTTAACAAAGTATTCATAAGCATGGTAGTCGTACAAAGCTCTCATTATGGTTAATTTAAATCAAAAAAACCCGCTAAACAGCGGGTTTTTCTCAGGAAAGAGAGCAGATTGAATTACAATATCATACGACGCAAATCGCTCAAAATTGAATTCAAATACGTCATAAATCTACCCGCATCACCTCCATTAACAGCCCTATGATCATAGGACAGACACAATGGTAGCATTGTTCGTGGCTCAAACTCTTTACCATTCCATCTAGGCTCAATGTCAGCTTTAGACACACCTAATATGCCCACTTCAGGACAGTTAACGATTGGAGTAAAGCCTGTTCCACCAATTGCCCCCAAACTAGAGATAGTAAAACAGCCACCTTGCATATCATTTGGCTTCAACTGCTTGCCCAATGCCTTCTTAATCAAAGCATTCGCTTCTTCAGCTATCTGAACAATGGATTTTTTATCTGCATCACGCAATACAGGAACAACCAAACCAATTGGAGAATCCACTGCAATACCAATGTTTACATAATGTTTTTGAACATAGTTTTCACCATCTGACATTAACGAAACATTAAACGCAGGATTTTCCACCAGAGCCTGAGCTACTGCTTTGATCAAGAATGGAAGAGGAGTAAGTTTTACGCCTTTTTTCTCCATTTCTGCTTTTAGCCCTTTACGGAACGCTTCAAGATCTGTGATATCCGCTTTATCAAATTGGGTAACATGAGGAACCACCAAAGAATTACGAGACATATTCTGTGCCGTAAGTCTTTGTATTTTGCTCATCTTAACAATATCAACATCACCAAACTGGCTGAAATCAATATCAGGAACTTGAGGAATACCAGCACCAGAAGTCGTTGCTGGGGCTGGAGCAGAAACAGCCACCTTAACCGCAGCTTTTACATAAGCATGAACATCTTCTTTGATAATACGACCACGTGGGCCACTTGAGCGTACAAGGCTTAAATCAACACCCAATTCACGAGCCAACATTCTAACCGCTGGGCCAGCGTGAACCTTCTTTGATGGTGTTGCTAAAACAGCAGATCGAGCTGGAGCATTCACTGAAGCAGAAACAACAGAAGTTTGTTGTTGAGTTGGCTCAGCTTTTTCAGCTACAGGAGCGCTAACTGGAGCAGCTACCACAGAAGCTTCAACCTCCAAACCAAGAATCAAATCCCCTTCAGAAACCGTATCACCAATGCTCACTGAAATGGATTTAACCACACCTGCTTTTGGCGCAGGAATTTCCATCGATGCCTTATCTGTTTCAAGAACAATCAGTGAATCGCCTTCAGATATTTCATCACCAATAGAAACGGTAATTTCAATAATTTCAACGTCTGTCGCACCACCAATGTCTGGAACATTTACAGACTCAATGCCACCAGCCGTTACAACCGCTGGCGCTACAGTAACATCACTAGAAGACCCAGTAGGTGCGACCTCAGAAGTAATTGGAGCAACAACATCTGGAGCACTCGCTGACGCTGTAAACAATTTCAATATATCACTTCCCTCGGAAACCTTGTCTCCTATTGAAAGGATAATTGAGCCGACTTTACCGCTGAATGGAGCAGGAATATCCATAGATGCTTTATCTGTTTCAAGAACAACTAAAGAATCACCCTCTTCAACATCATCACCTTCAGCAACACAAATCTCAATAACCTCAACGTCCGTTGCACCACCAATATCAGGAACAACAACTTGAACATCACTGCTTTGAGACACAGCAGCTTGAGGCGCTACAGAAGCAACTGCAACAGATTTAACATCTTCTTTAGCAACATCGGCAGCAACACTTGCTGTTGATTGAAGCTCAATTTCAAGAATCGTCGAACCTTCAGAAACCTGATCACCCTCGGCAATGGAAATGCTAACAACTTTGCCAGCTACTGGCGAAGGAACATCCATAGATGCTTTATCTGTTTCTAATACTATAATTGGTTGATCAACCTCGACCATGTCACCAACGCTGACACTAATCTCGATTACATCGACATCGGCTGCACCACCAATATCCGGTACGCGAATGATTTCTGTACTCACGGAAATCTCCTTTGTCGTAAAGACACATCAAATAAGTAAAAAACGGCATTGGTCTAAATTAACTAGACCGATGCCCTATTAGTTGACTGACAATTAGCAGGTAACTGGATTCGGCTTCTCAGGATCTAAGCCAAATTTAGTGATTGCTTGTGTTACAACAGATGCGTCAATTTCTCCTTTGTCCGCCAATGCCTTCAAAGAAGACACAACGATCCAATATCGATTAATTTCAAAGAAGTGACGTAGTTTTTCACGAGTATCACTGCGACCAAAACCATCTGTACCCAGCACATTATAAGCACCTTTAACAAACGGACGAATTTGATCAGCGTACAGTTTCATGTGATCGGTAGAAGCAATAACTGGGCTTTCTCCATTTAGCATAGAAGCCACAAAAGACGTTCTAGATTCCGCTTCTGGATGCAGCATATTCCACCGCTCAGTATCCAAACCTTCACGACGCAATTCATTGAACGACGTCACACTGAATACATCAGAGTCAACGCCATAGTCATTCAATAGCATTTCTGCTGCAGCTTCCACTTCACGTAAAATAACACCAGCACCAAGCAATTGAACGTGCTTGCTATTGCCTTTTTTCGTGTTTTCTTGAAGCTTATACATCCCTTTGATGATGTTAGCTTCAATGCCTTCAGGCATATCATCGTGCGCGTAGTTTTCGTTCATTACTGTTAAATAATAGAACACACTTTCTTTCTCTTGATACATACGACGTAAACCATCTTGAACAATAACGGCTACTTCGTAAGAGTAAGTTGGATCATAAGAAACACAGTTAGGAATCGTGCCAGCAATAATATGGGAATGCCCATCTTCATGCTGCAAGCCTTCACCATTTAAGGTAGTACGACCTGCTGTTGCACCAATTAAGAAACCACGTGCTTGAGAATCACCCGCCGCCCACGCAAGATCTCCAATACGCTGGAAACCGAACATTGAGTAGTAGATGTACACAGGAATCATTGGGTAGTGACTATTACTGTAAGAAGTTGCACATGCTAACCAGGCAGACATAGCGCCTGCTTCGTTTATGCCTTCTTGTAGAATTTGACCTTTTTCAGATTCTTTATAATACATAATCTGAGTATGGTCATGAGGTGTGTATTTTTGACCTTCAGCAGAATAAATGCCCAGCTGACGGAACATACCTTCCATACCAAACGTTCGCGCTTCATCTGCAACGATTGGTATTACTCGATGACCAACTTTCTTATCTTTAACCAACGTATTCAAAACACGTACAAACGCCATTGTAGACGAAATTTCACGGCCTTTTGAACTTTGTAGTTGAGCTTTAAACGCTTCAAGAGATGGCACTTCTAACGCTTCGCAATCACGACGCCTTACAGGGAAATCTCCACCTAGCGCAGCACGACGACTTCTCAGATATTTCATTTCTGGGCTGTCTTCAGCTGGACGGTAATAAGGCAGATCTTTTAACTCTTCATCCGTAATTGGAATACCGAATTTGTCACGGAACATCGCCAATGACTCTTCATCCAATTTCTTCGTTTGATGGGCTGTATTTTGAGCTTCAGCCGCTTTAAACATGCCATAACCTTTTACAGTTTGAGCAAGAACAACCGTTGGTTGACCTTTATGGGATGTTGCTTCAGCATACGCAGCATAAACCTTATACGGATCGTGTCCACCACGATTCAGATTCATGATATCATCATCAGACATATCCTTAACCATTTCTAGCAATTCAGGATACTTACCAAAGAAATGCTCGCGAGTATAAGCGCCACCATTTGCTTTGTAGTTTTGTAACTCACCATCACAAACTTCATCCATTCGTTTAACCAAAAGGCCTTTATGGTCTTTTTCAAACAGTGGATCCCAATGACGTCCCCACAAGCACTTGATAACATTCCAGCCTGCTCCACGGAACACACCTTCAAGTTCTTGTACGATTTTACCGTTACCACGTACAGGGCCATCTAAGCGCTGTAAGTTACAGTTAATAACGAAAATCAAGTTATCTAATTTTTCACGGCCAGCCAATGCAATTGCACCTAAAGATTCAGGCTCATCACATTCACCGTCACCTAAGAATGCCCATACCTTACGGTCGCCTTGATCAACAAGACCACGACTATGCTGGTATTTCATAACATGAGCTTGGTAAATCGCTTGTAGCGGTCCCAACCCCATAGAAACGGTTGGAAACTGCCAATAATCAGGCATTAACCAAGGATGTGGGTAAGATGACAATCCTTTTCCATCTACCTCACGACGGAAGTTATCTAACTGTTCATCGGTAAGACGTCCTTCGATGTAAGAGCGTGCATAGATACCAGGAGAAATATGACCTTGGAAAAACACCATGTCACCATCTTGTTTATCAGTATTACCACGGAAAAAGTGGTTAAAACCAATATCATATAGCGTCGCAGCAGAAGAAAAGCTGGTAATGTGACCACCGAGTGTAGAATCAATTCGGTTTGCCTTCATTACCATTGCCAATGCATTCCAGCGAATAATAGAGCGGATTTTGCGCTCCATAAATAAGTCACCGGGTAATGTTTTTTCATTCTGAGGTGAAATGGTATTACGATAAGATGTTGTTATAGAAGCAGGCATTGGTGTTCCAGCCTTAGTTGCTTCTTTCATTAAACGATCTAGGATAAATTTTGTGCGCTCAGGACCTTCTTCTCGAAGGACAGACTCAAGTGCATCTAACCACTCTTTCGTTTGAGTTGGATCGACATCTTCGAGTATATGCTGCTCCGTCATAGTTTTATAACCCCCGCCATAAGAACAGATTCTAAAATCCATACCATGTAACTTTGTAAGATAATGATATGGAAGAGTTAAACGAAACGTTGGAATTCACACCATAGTTAATGTAAAAACCAGTAATAGCCACGACATACATCAGATATTAAAGTATTCGTCTGTAGCTTTAGTAACCTTTAAAATGCGTAGAAGTATTCTTATTTTAGTTTCTTTTCAACGTCATTCCGAAGTTACTTCACTTGAATCGTTTATTAAGTTGAAACTCTATTCGTGTAAATTATTTTGATATTAGAAATACACTTTAATACTGGCAAACACATTCAGTCTTCTTGGACTGGTCTACAAGTTGGGCTAAGAGTAACACCTAATCTTTAGATCGACTAGACTGGACAAACAATACTCATTTGATGTAGACGTTGTATCTGCTATCGTCATAATATGGGTTATTTTGCATTATTAGATTAAATTTTAAGCTAAGAATACTGATGTATAGGTTGTTCCCTACACTGAAATTTTTCATTCATGACGTAAATACTTAGTATTATTAGCATTGAAACATCATGCAAACCGCACTGTTCCACTATAAAGCCGTATCCAACATACTTCTCATTCATCATGGGAAGTATTTATTTCATACTCCTTTTTTAGACTAAATAAAATGTTTTCCATTTTAATTCATTAACTGACGGAGTACGAATAAAAAGCTACAATAACAAAGCATTAAACTATTAGGATTCGATACAATGGCACTAGATACACACCTTCAGGCGTCAATAAAGCAACAAGTAGAGACAGCGTTATACGAAGATTTAGGAAGTGGTGATATCACAGCTCAACTTATTCCGGCAGAAAATACACTAATTGCAAATGTAATCAGCCGAGAGTCGGCTGTTTTATGTGGAAAAGAATGGGTAAACGCTGTTTTTAAATCCATTGATCCGATGGTTTCTCTTACTTGGCAAGCAGAAGAAGGTGAATTACTTGAGCCCAATCAACCTTTTCTTGTTATTCAAGGTTTAGCAAGATCCATTTTAACCGCTGAAAGAACGGCTTTGAATTTTTTGCAAACACTGTCCTATACTGCAACCGTGTCAAGAGAATATGTAAACCTTGTTGCCGGATCAAAGTTGACGATACTTGATACTCGCAAAACCATTCCTGGATTGCGATTAGCTCAAAAATACGCAGTAACCGTAGGAGGCGCTCAAAATCATAGAATAGGTCTATATGATGCATTCTTAATTAAAGAAAATCACATTATGGCCGCAGGATCGATTGAAAATGCCGTATCTATGGCTAAAAAAATCGCCCCAAATAAGAAAATTGAAGTCGAAACAGAAAATTTAAAAGAAGTAGAAAGAGCCGTGAACGCGGGCGCAGACATAATAATGCTCGACAATTTCACTTTGGATGATATGAAAACAGCGGTGGCAAAATATCAATCACAAGCGAAGTTTGAAGCGTCTGGAAATATGACTAAAGACGATTTACTTCAAGTCTCTCAAACTGGCGTTGATTATATCTCTATAGGTGCTTTAACTAAACACATAAAGGCCATTGACCTTTCATTGCGAGTTTTAGAGGAACAATAATGAATGATGCGATTTTAGTTATTAATAGTGGTAGTTCATCATTAAAATTTGCCATTCTTTCTGGTCGTGGCAACACCGTCATTGTAGAAGGCATTGCTGAAGGGTTAGGTTTCGATAATGGTCGTTTAAGCATTAAGTTTAACGACAAAAAAGCACTCATAAAGCTCTCTCCTTCTGATCATAAATCCGCACTCATAGGCATTAATGAATGGCTTGAACAACATGCGGAGATAAAATCGGCATTAGTAGGCGTTGGCCATAGAGTTGTTCACGGCGGAGAGTTCTTTAGTTCATCCGTTATTATTGATAACACCGTCATTCAAACAATTCATGAATGCACTGATCTTGCTCCACTGCATAACCCAGCGCATTTAAAAGGAATAGAGGTCGCTCAGTCTCTTTTCCCACTACTTCCTCAAGTTGCTGTTTTTGACACGGCATTTCATCAAACCTTAACAGAAACCCAATATCTTTACGGTATTCCCTTGAGGTTATACCGCGATCACCATGTAAGAAAATACGGTTTTCACGGCACCAGCTATCGTTACATAAGTCAAAAACTGGGCGAAATTAAACCTGAAAGCCTACATCAAGGCGTACTGGTTGCTCATTTAGGCAATGGGGCAAGTGTATGTGCTATTGCTAATGGAAAAGCAACCGACACCAGTATGGGGTTGACTCCCTTGGATGGGCTCATTATGGGAACTCGCTCTGGAAGCATTGACCCTAGCTTAATTGCGTTCATATCAGAAAAAGACCAACTATCCATGTCAGAAACAATGGACGTTCTCAATAAAAAAAGTGGTCTTTTAGGCATCTCAGAACTGTCTAACGATTGCAGAACACTTGAAGAAGCAATGAACACTAAAAACAATAAGGCACAATTAGCACTTGATATGTTTGCCAGCAGGACCGCCAAGCAACTTATGAGCGCAGCCACAACACTGGATACAATTGATCATTTGGTTTTTACTGGAGGGATTGGTGAGAACTCTCAGTATATTAGACACAAAGTATGCGAGCACCTACGTGCTTTCAATATAAAGATAGATCAAACTAAAAACGACTCAGCCTCAAAAGGTGACGCTGCGCTCATTTCTGACGATAACCAAGCACTTCAAGTTTGGATTATCCCTACAAATGAAGAAAAAATGATCGCTCTAGACACTTTAAACTTAATAACTAAAAACTAAACTCAATTACTAAAGACTGAATGAGCGAGCACGTTCATTACTTTAATAAGCAAGGTGGAGCAAAAAATGTCAACAAATGTATTGATGACTGTACCAACAGGTCCAGGAGTTGGACTTACCTCTGTATCAGTAGGCCTTGTGAGAGCGCTGGAGCAACAAGGACTAAAAGCCAGTTTTTTTAAACCCATATCACAACCACACCCTACCGATACTGGTCCAGACAGATCAACGGCCATGGTTTCCCAAGGCTCTACTTTATCCCCCGCAGAACCCATTTCGCTAACTGACGCTGAACGTTATTTATACAATGACAAACTCAACGAATTAATGGAAGAAGTCGTTGGTCGTTTTCAATCATCGATCGAACCAGGCTCTACAGTTGTTGTTGAAGGTTTAGCTCAAATTTCTGGACACCCTTATGCCACTCGCTTAAATAAAGCCATAGCTAAAACCTTAGATGCGGGCCTCGTCCTTGTGACTGCACCGAACAATATGAGACCTAATGAGTTGGAACACCACGTTGAAATTGCGGCGGGATCATACGGTGGAATTAAAACATCGGATGTTATTGGCTGCATACTAAACAAGACATTACCAGGCTCATTAGGCGTAAAGTCTTACGGAGACACATTCGCCCAACGCCCTATTTTCAAACGTAACTTTAGCTTACTTGGACAAATACCTTCATCAGACGAATTAACACACCCAAGGGTCAAAGACGTTGCTGATTTTCTTAATGCAAAAGTCATTAATGAAGGGGAAATGCAGACACGTCGTGTGCAGTCCTTCACATTGTGTGCTAGAGGCGTAGAAAATATGTTAGAAGCACTGAAACCGGGCGTATTGGTATTCACCCCCGGCGATCGCACAGACATTATCATGGCGACGGCTATTGCCGCCCTAAATGATATAAAAATTTCCGCTCTCGTCTTAACTGGCGGCTATCAACCAAGCGAATCTTTAATGTCACTGTGTGGAAAAGCAATGGCGAAAGGGCTGCCTGTTTTATCGGTTGACTCAAACAGTTGGGATACCGTCATAAACATGCAGTCATTTAACCAAGAAATACCACTAGACGACAAAGAACGAATTTTAAACGTAAAAGAACACATCGCACGTTGCATTGATCATGACTGGATCAACTCTTTTGCGCTAAATCAAGAAGAAAGAAAGTTTTCACCTCCTGCATTTAGATACCGCTTAATTGAGCAAGCAAGAGCCTACAATAAACGCATCGTTTTACCTGAAGGCAATGAAATGCGCACCATACAAGCGGCTTCTATCTGCGCTGAAAGAGGCATTGCGCGATGCACCTTGCTTGGTAACAAGTCTGAAATACTCAGAATCGCGAAGAATAATGGCATTGAACTAAATGATCGAGTGGAAATATTAGACCCAGATTCCATAAGAGAAAAGTACATAGGCCCAATGGTTGAGCTACGTAAAAAGAAAGGCTTAACAGATATTATTGCTCAAGAACAGCTACAAGATAATGTGGTCTTAGGCACCATGATGCTTCAGGTCGGGGATGTGGATGGCTTAGTTTCAGGGGCAGTGCATACAACAGCCAACACCATTCGCCCTGCTTTACAGCTAATAAAAACGTCACCGCATTCTTCAATTGTATCTTCTGTGTTTTTTATGTGTTTACCGGATCAAGTCTTAGTTTATGGTGACTGCGCCATCAATCCAGATCCATCCGCAGAGCAGCTGGCTGAAATTGCGATTCAAAGTGCAGATTCAGCCGCCGCTTTTGGTATAACCCCTAGAGTTGCGATGATCAGTTACAGTACGGGAGGCTCAGGGACAGGTAACGACGTTGATAAAGTGAGAAAAGCCACAGAACTGGCTTCTGCAAAAAGACCTGATTTATTAATCGATGGTCCGTTACAATATGATGCAGCGATAATGGAAAAAGTCGCAAAACAAAAAGCGCCTGACAGTAAAGTAGCAGGCAAAGCAACTGTCTTCATTTTCCCTGATTTAAATACAGGAAATACAACCTACAAAGCCGTTCAGCGTAGTGCTGAAGTGGTGAGTATTGGTCCAATGCTGCAAGGTATTCGTAAACCTGTCAATGATCTATCACGTGGTGCATTGGTAGACGACATTGTTTACACCGTTGCAATAACCGCAATACAAGCTGCAACCGACCAATAAAATTCCACATATACCCACTTATTAGCTTTGTCTATTCGCCTAAACAATAGACAAAGCTTTTAACAAAAGCTATAGTAAATGCGTATCGTATCAGGGTTGCAGCCATGTCAGTTTCTCTCTCTTATTTAAATAATTACCCGACTCAGCCTTCTGTTGATAATGAGGTAATTTCAAATAAAAACACCGTTTCTGATAAAGAGAATCAAACTCTTACAACATCATCTACGGTTGTTACGCTGTCTGAAGAAGGAAAGCAACTCTCAGAAAGAAGTAACCCGGAGCAAAACGCAGCCAATGATTCAAATTTAGAAGGGAATGACGACGAAGTCGTTGCTAATGCAACAGATGAAAAAGAACTAGAAGAACAAGAGCCAGCAGGTAAGAAAGAAACGGAATTAACGGAAGAAGAACAAGATCACCTTGACTACCTAAAAGATCGAGATCGAGAAGTTAAAATCCATGAACAAGCCCACGCATCAGTTGGCGGTCAATTTGCTGGTTCACCAAGCTATACCTATGAAAAAGGCCCTGACGGTCAAAGCTATGCAGTTGCCGGAGAAGTCCCCATTGATGTCAGCCCTATTGCTGGCGACCCTCAAGCGACCATATCTAAAATGGAGCAAGTATATCGCGCTGCCCTTGCTCCAGTTGAGCCTTCATCCGCGGATAGACGTATCGCCTCTGACGCTCAATCGAAAATATCAGAAGCCAGAGCCGAGATAGTACAATCTCAACTCAAACCATCTGAGGAGGACGAAAAAACAGAGTCAGAAAGTACTAAACAAGAAGACACTAACTCAAACAGCATCAACGACTCTGTATCCACAAATGACAGCCGTATTGCTTCGTATAATTTAAGCTTAAACACCCTAGGGGGGACAATTTCTCACGCGATATAATCGAATCAATAAACAACAATAATACAGGACGTATTATTTACTCATTTTTAAAGGACTAAAAATGCACTATAAATTCAAACCATCTCATTCTGCGTTTACGCTGATTGAACTTCTCGTTGTTATTACTATAATTTCAATACTCGCAAGCTTCAGTGCCCCTCAATTCATACAAAAAATAACCAAAGCTAAGTTACTTGAAGTGTACAGCTTTTCAAATGCACTCCAAACCTCCATTGAAGAACATGTCATTACCAATGGGACCTTTCCCACTACTACTCAATTCAATGCATTAAAGGCTCAGCAGAGTTTAAGTGAAAAAAGTGTCATATCGTCGAGTAACATAGAACAAAATCAAGGCGTCACAGGCACAATCAAAATTCAATTAAAGGAAGAAAGCGCCATTGAAGCGAATCAATATTTCTTATTCGCTCGGACAACATCAGCTCAATGGACATGCACTTCAACCCTTCCCTCAGAACTGCTGTCAGGCCATTGCAAGACAATCAGCTCTAATGAGGATACAGAATGATGATAATTGAGGAATCCATTAACATTGCTATTAAGAATGGGGCAACAGACATCCATTTATGCCCAACGCCTTCTGATTATCAAGCAAAATATCGCGTGGCGGGAAAAATTACGGTTTTACATGATGACCTCGTCCCTAAAAATGCGGTAAATCGACTTAAAATACTGTCCAATCTGGATTTATCCGAAACGAGGAGAACTCAAGAAGGCCAATTTTCATACACGTTCAAACAAGAGCAGTTTTTTATTCGTATTAGCATTGTGAACACAAAACTGGGTGAAAAAGTCTCACTTCGTATTCTCCCAACAGAGTTTAAGTATTCATTAGAAAACATAAAACTCCCACCTTCTTTATATAAGAATCTTGTTACCGCATTAGAAAAACCCAAAGGTATTATTTTTGTCTGTGGCGCAACAGGCGCAGGTAAAACCACCACTCTGTACTCTTGCCTTGAATATTTAAACAATGGTGAAAAAACAATTTTTACCATAGAAGACCCTGTAGAATTCAATATTGATGCCTTTTATCAATGTGAGTTAAACACCCACATTAATATAACGCCTCAATATTTATTAAAAAGTTTATTACGACAAGATCCAGATATTATTTTCATTGGCGAACTGCGAGATAAAGAAACCGCTGAGCTTGCTTTAACTGCCGCCCATACAGGTCACTTGGTATTAACAACTATCCATACAAACTCCGCACTTGAACTGTTCTATCGACTTCAAAGCTGGGATATTGATATGTTCACCCTAGCAAGCTCATTAAACTTTGTTATGCACCAAAGGATGATCTTTAAAGACAATAAACGAACACCCAAATTTACGGGCATTACACCGTCATGGAATAAAAAGCTCCCTGAGAATTACCACGCATTAATCAATAACGAGCGTTACTGGATGGTGCATGATGAAGACTAATACCAATAATGTATTTTTCTTTATTGAGGGTGAAAGCCCTCAAACCATAGAGCTCAATTATAGCCAACATCTACTCTCTGAATTAAAACAAGGCTATAAAGGAGGCAAAATACAGAAACAAAAGATTAATAAATTAAACTCAACCAAATTAATTACCTTATTCCAAGAGCTAATCAATTTCATGAACCTTGGAATGACACTCAACGAGGCAATATACAATATCGCCATTTCAGGTAACAGAAAGTTTTCTCCTACTTGTTTATATTTGGCGACACATTCCAGTAATGGCGTTCCATTAGAAAAGGCATTATTACAATTATGCGATAAAAAGCATCAATTTATAGGAGATCTTTTACCCAAAAACACAACACAAGAAAATTTCAGAAAAAGTTTAACCGTGATATTAGACAATTTAATTTCAAAAAAAGAAACATCAACTCAATTAACAAAATCCCTTTACTACCCTTTCTTTATCATCCAAGCATCCATTCTATCTCTTATAGGAAACATGCTTTTAGAAGACACGCTGGAACTGAATATAATGATGGTTTATTTTCTTGTGAGCGCTGTTCAAATCATCACGATTCACCAAACAACCACAGGAAAAGCCATTTACTTTCTGGAATATTTCTCTTCATCATTAAGGTTATATAATTTTTTTGAACTTCTTTCCTCTTCCCTTGATACAGGAGAATCATTACAAGATACCATCAAAAAAATTGCCGACTCAACATCGCACCAGCATCACAAAAAACAACTGTATGTAACCTATTACAAACTTAAATTGGGGCTGGGATACGCTGAAAGTTTCCCCAGATACTGGTTTCTTGGAGAATCCTATCTCGCCTTAGTGAATTCAAGCAAAAATGGCAATATTGAAAGGGCATTATTATTGGCTTCTGCACTTCAAAAACAACGTTGGTTCTATATACTATCGCTACTTAATCGAATCGTTCCTGCCCTATCTCTATTGACGGCTGGCTTTTTTGTTGCCAAAGTTTTAATCAATATCTACGCACCGCTTATGGAACCTTACTGATGTATCATGACCTTCTCTTTATATCATTATTCTGTGTGTTTATTTTATGCATGGGTAGTTTGATTAGTGCCTTTCTACATCGATGGCCTATTTGGTGTGAATTTCATTGGAGAAAGGAAGCTCATAGCATTTTAGAGCAAACATTTTCCGAAAAAGAACCTCCATCATTCACAAGCGGCCGATCCCAATGCACTCACTGCAATAAGCCATTGTCGGCACTCGAATTGATCCCAATATTCAGTTTTGTATTCCTCTTAGGAAAATGCAAACATTGCAAAACCTCCATTGGGATACAATATTTAATTCTTGAGCTAGCCACACTAATTATCTGCCTCCCTTTACTGCTCTTAAACTTATCGATATTTGAAACTCTATTCATCGGTTTGATTTTCTGCTGTTTACTCACTATCTCCGTTTTTGATTTTCATCATCAATGGATTCCTGATGAACTAAACGGATTACTCATCCTATTTTCACTGCTATTGTCACTGGAATCAGAAAGCTTACTTGCTTCTTCCGTTTACGGCATGCTATTAGGGTACGGTGGGATTTATGTCATTCGATTTACGTTTTTAAAATTGAGAAACATAGAAATAATTGGATTAGGCGATGCAAAACTTCTTGCAGGTATTGGCGCTTGGTTTGGCGTTAGTGCAATTTCGTACATTCTATTTTTAGCAAGCACTCTAGGTTTATTGGCATTCTTATTTCATAAGAACCGAAAAATTGCTTTTGGGCCATACCTTTGTCTTTCAGCTTACATTTTCTTTTGGAATCAATTCATATGACACAGACAATCATTGGCTTAACGGGCGGTATTGGCAGCGGAAAATCCACCATTGCCAGCTTATTTGCTAAACTGAATGTGGATTACATCGATGTTGATGATGTTGCAAGAGAAGTCGTTAAGCCTGGCACTGAACTACTGGGTTTAATTCACGATCGATATGGCCCATC
Source organism: Marinomonas phycocola (assembly GCF_047525455.1). Classification (NCBI taxonomy): domain Bacteria; kingdom Pseudomonadati; phylum Pseudomonadota; class Gammaproteobacteria; order Oceanospirillales; family Oceanospirillaceae; genus Marinomonas; species Marinomonas phycocola. The sequence continues at coordinate 38,142 of NZ_JBLIXL010000013.1, read as the reverse complement.
CATGTTAAACGACGATCATTCTTTAAACAGAGCTACATTAAGACACATTATATTTAACGACTTAAATGAGAAAAAATGGTTAGAATCGATTACACATCCTATAATTAGATCAACCACAATGGAGAAATTACACAAATCGACATCTAAGTATTGTTTGCTTGTGCACCCTTTGCTATTCGAAACGAGACAAAACGAAATATGCAGCGACGTCATTTCTATTTCTGTGCCTCAGACACTGCAAATTGAAAGAGTTTGCAAGAGGGATTACTCCACAAAAGAAGATGCATTAAAAATCATTCAAACACAAATAAGCAACCAAGAACGAATCCAAAAAGCCAAATATGTTATTGAAAATACTGGCAATATGAACGAATTGGGTGATAAAGTTTATGCAGTACACCAACAAATTTTGAATAATATGAATGAATAACACTCAACAGAATACTTACATTGCCTGCCCTACTTGTAAAAAACAGGCTATATGGTCGATAAGCAATCCTTCTAGACCTTTTTGTAGTGATAGATGCAAACTAATTGATCTTGGTGAATGGGCGAGTGGAAACTACGCGATTCCCCAAACAGACTCAGAAGAAGATGAAATAATGACAACGCAATTATCTCAAGAATCTGGCTACTAGCATTGAGGCAGTATCATCTATGATCGACTTTTCCCAAAAAAAAGCCATTTTAATTGAAGATATGGCAGAAGCCAGAATTTTACAAAAAAAAATGCTGACCGATTTTGGCTTCAAGTCTATAGACATAGCAATGAAAGCCGAATCTGCAATTGAGCTTTTAAGAGACAACACATACGATCTCATCTTATCCGACTATAACCTTGGTAATGGTAAAGATGGTCAGCAGCTACTAGAAGAAGTGCGCCACTCGGAGCTAATCCCCAACACTTCTACTTACTTAATGGTAACAGCAGAAACCTCCATTGAAATGGTGATGGGAGCTATTGAGTACCAGCCAGATGGTTATATTACTAAACCATTTTCTCAGGCACTACTTCAAAGAAGGCTACTCAAGCTTGTTGAAAGCAAAGAGAAGCTACGCTCCGTAAACACGGCGTTAGATTCAAAAAACTTCAAAAAAGCAATAGAGGAATGCGAAGAAATAATAGAAAAATACCCCTATTTAGAAGGAAAGTGTCATCGTATCATTGGGGAATGCTACATCAGTTTAGGCCGGTACTCTGATGCTAAAAACGTTTACTCAACCGCACTAAAAAAACAAAAGATGCCTTGGTCGCTGTTTGGGTTAGCCAAAACACTTTTTTTAATGGAAAAGTACGTTTCCGCAGAAAAGAAATTCCAGCAACTCATGCTAGACAATAAGTTTTTTGTAAACGCCTATGATTGGCTAGCCAAGTGCCTGATTGCACAAAACCGGCACGATGAAGCAAAAACAGTACTCATTGATGCCATTGAGAGGTCGCCGAAAAGCATTCTCAGGCAAATCGAACTGGGCAAGCTCAGCTTACAATTAAAAGATTATTTCCTCGCTGAAATGTCTTTTAGAAGAGCAGTATTCCTAGCCAAACACTCTTGTTTCAATTCCCCTGAGATCTACTTAAACCATTTACGCTCAATTGCTGGTATGGCATCTCAAGAAGAAGTGCTACCACGACAAAAAGATGGCTTTAAAAGCACACTGAAAAAAATTGAGGAGTTTCGACTTGAAGACATCGATGTAGCCACATCTACCCATGAGATAACGATTCAATTTTATTTAAACCAAAACGACAGTCGTAGTGCTACTGATGCTCTTGCGCTCTGGGAATCAGATTATCAAGAAGGATTAGCACACCAACCTTCAGAGCAGCATAAAGTCACGCTAGATATTGAAGGATAATCAATATGGATAAATTAGATATTAGTACCATTTTAGCCAGTGCAATACATGAAAGTAAAAACCGTATTGGCACATTGCTATATCATACTCATACCATCAAAAGTCATAAGGAAATGAACACGAATATTGAGAAGACCATTGATACAATAGAAGAGTCTTTAAAGCAATTAAATGATGAATGGGTTGAGTACCTCTACCTATACAAGCTGTCCACAGACGGTTATCCAATTCTTTATAATTCCGTATCTGTCTCTGAATTTCTCGATGACCAAGTCTTCGCACTAGAGAGCTCAGCTTCCTCTAGAGACCTTACATTAAACTTCAAATGCGACGAAGACATCATTGGTTTTTTTGACGAACGCTTGATTACATCCGCCGTCAGTACTTCTATTTATAATGCACTTCGTTATGCAAAACAGGCCATACTACTCACCGCCAATATTGAGGCAAACTTTTTAGTTATTACCATTGAAGATGACGGTCCAGGTTTTTTTAATGATGAAAGCGATGAAATGCTGTTTTCAAAAAATACTGGACTGGGTCTCTATTTTTGTGAATTGTCTGCAAAATCTCATTCAATTAAAGACGTAAATGGTTACATCACTAAAGAAACATCCAGTAAATTAGGCGGAGCTTGTCTAAAAATATTCCTCCCTCAATAAACTTTTTTATCAATATGTGAAACACGCTCATACCGTCCCAATAAGCGTGTATTGAGGTGCACAAAAACGACAACAAACTGGCGATGCTGCTTGCCTTAGCTAATGAGTTTAAAATAGACCAGATGATACGAGCGGCAAGAGGTTAGTCCGTTCAAGACTCACTAAATAAGGCTAAGTCGGCTTATTTAGTGGCGAAAAGTACAAAAATGAGTGACATCTTGTGCTTTTTATTTGAATGAAAGGTTTTTAGTGTACTGAGCGCTTCTTAAGCGCAGTTTACCTAGCGAGGATATAAATAAGGATCGTAACGAAGTAGCACCTTACAAAAACCTGATTCTAATCAAACCCTCGTAATGGCAAATTAATGGTTTGCAACCAATTCTCCGACGCATAGACAGCGTTACCATCTGTTACGTGAAGCGTATATGCTTGTCTGGATCTACTAGAGTAATTTGGTGCACTGTAATGTGGTAAGTAACCATGAAAAATCATTAAACTTCCTGCCTTTACTTCCACCGGTATAGTACTTTTTTCTGTTGGCCATGGTGTTTTATCTAAGGTCACCATATTTGTATCAAGACCACTTCTATTAAAACGTTCTCTTAATGGCCCTTTATGACCTTCGGGTTCAACCCATAAACACCCATTTTCTAATGTCGCATCTTCCATTGCAAACCAATAAGTAACAACACTCTGAGGCTCGGTATAGAAAAAGCTGGCATCTTGATGCCAATTTACAACACCACCAATTTTAGGTTGTTTAAAAATATACATAGATTGACGAATCTGAGGATTAATCAAACCAATCGACGCTGCTATCTCACCTAAAATAGGCAAATGGCTAAAACGTTCAAAAATAGGATCGAGTTCGTGTAAAGCATGACCAATTTTATTAATACACAAATTTTTATCTTGGCACAGTTCGCCCTTGTCATTAAACGCCTCTTCTTCGAAAAAACAACTTATGTTCTCCGATGAACTCAGAAAAAAATCATTACCACTTCGATCATTATCTTCAGTGGTAAATATGTGGTCTTGCGACAACTCGTCCCATTCACTAATGATTTTTTCTGCTTGTGCTTTTATCTTGTTAATTTCATTTACATCGAATAACTCATCTAATACAAGATATCCTTGCTCGCTATATTGCTTCACTTGCTCCATGGTTAACATACGTATTTCACCCTTATTCTTTTTATATAACCCATAATTTATGTTTCTTTAGAGCAAAGAGCATGTTCTTACTCTATTTTTGCAATAAATATTCATATCTATGAGAATATAATATTCTATTCATATTAAGGACACGAATTCTTTTTAGTGCTTCCATATAGCTCAGCCCAGATCTCAGTGATAAGCAACACAACCTCATCCTAAAGTTTTTGAGACACACATTAATCGGCATTTCCCTAAATCGCTCTGGGGAAAAACATGCAATAACGAACATGATTTAGCCCGCTGAACTGAAAAAGCACACAAAGAAAATTATCAAGAGACAGATCCTTCTGCTCCTATATGGAAATCACATTTGGAAATGTTACACTCGAATTTGGCTCATTCCCTTATGCCCATTGCAATCCACAAATAAACATATTGAGTACCAATTTATTTATAAAAACCGTTTAGAAGCTCATTTAATCAGTGACTAAGTTTATAACATACAACAATAGAGCTAAAAGTAACTTATTTACCCTTAACTCGATTTATATCGTTCAGCTTTTCTTTGTCATTAACCCATTTAAACAACTCATAAAAGCCGTAAACAGTCAGTAAGCCGTAAACGCCACCTATGAAATAATTCGCCTCTGTTGTGATGGCTAGAATAATATTGATAATTGCACCAGTAACAAATAATATCCACAACTGCAAATGAAAACGAGTAGAAGCAAGAACAGACACTAACAAAAAAGGAACACCTGTTAATAATGTAAAATACTGACCTGTTACAACACCGTTAATCGTGGCTATAGTCAATGCTATAAAAAGTATCCACTGATTTGGCTCTTTAAATACGCTTGTCTTCATTACTGTTCTCTTCAGATATAAAACTTTAACAATTAATTAGGAAATACATATTTATTTTTAGTTAATCTAATATTCGAATATAGCGCTTCAGATTGAGTACCACTATTGTCTGCGTCCGTCATAATAGCAATTGCAGAGAGGTAACGAATATCTTCACCAAACATTTCTTTAAGATCTTGTTTCATGTTTCTTTGAACATTCTTCCATACCCCTACATTTTTACTGGATTCAACAGATATCATATAGGCTTTTTTGCCTGCAAATGGATTCTCCCAAACATCGCCTTTTTCAGCCTGTTGAGACCAGACATAACTGATTCCTTTTGTTGAAAACACCGTACCTTTGTTAAACAGGATGTGAACACGGCTTGCAAAATCATCGCCTTTCTTACTTCTCTCATTTTCAACGGTTGGAAATGTTTCAACTCGCCAAGACCATGACAGCCAAGGAGTGTCCTCTAAATCAATTTTTTCTTTATAAAAAAGAGCAGATGCAGACGCAGAACTCTTAGCAAATAGAGCACCTGATTGAGGAATATCTTTAAAAGTTATAGAGTCTGGTGTGATAACCGAATAATAGGTTTTATCTAAAAAATATCGCACAGACCAAGAATTCATGTCCTTCGCAGCAAATTTCATTTCTTTAGAAAAAGAGGACGATGAGAACACAACACAAAAAAAGCTTGTTAAGAAAATGATTATTTTTTTCATTAAAAACCTTCACACATTATTTTTTGTTAGACATAACAATTATCATTACACTGATATTGTAAACAATCTAGCTTAACAACTGGGCGACTCAACCCAAACTGTTCAAAAACCAGATGTCAGTATCGACTATCAAGTCGTTCAAGCATTGTTAGAGTCTAACAGTAGTAAAGGCGCTCTTGAGACAAATCAACTAAAACAGCCCACAGTCTATAATTCTAATTTAGAAAGCGTAACGTAGCCTTTAGGGCAAATTTTAGATGTTAAAGCGTAGTATTGTACCTAATTATAAATCACTTACAAACTGCCTTATTAGCAACGTCTTTATCGGAAAGGCGCAATGTTCGTTTAACTGGCTATATTATTTCCTAACACTTAATTTGAAGGAAACGGAAGAAAACTAGGATTAAGTCATGATGATTCTATTTTTTAGGACGAGTATCCACAAGTAATGAGTTGGGATTTACTTTAATTTCATATGGATGGATTGACAATGAAGTTAATAAAAGAAAAAACGAAGACTGGATTTTTCACTCTCATAAAGGCCTAAATTCTGAACTTGAACCTGAAAATGAAAATCCATTAAGTAGTACGTTATTATCTTTGAAGACATTCAAAGAGAAAGCTCGGGGTGTGACCTGTGACCATGATTTCATCATTGCCAGACCCTGTAACAGATTCTGTGTACATTCACATCTATCTTATCTGTATGTGGATCATCATTAAACGTCAACAATCTTAGGGAAGGTACGCTTAAACTAAACTCATTTTTCCCACTTCATATCATTAACATCAATTCAATAAATGGACACAAAGACCAAACTGATTAATCCAATTCATAATGCTAGAATACGGATAAACATTAACATCGTATTAGCAAAATAATCAGGTTCTTATAATGACTAATAAAACATTACTAAACGCATCCATACTGACATTATCCCTAGTATTGGCAGGATGCCAAACAGCCTATTACTCAGCACTGGAAACCGTTGGCATCCATAAGCGTGATATTCTTGTTGATCGTGTCGAAGAAACCAAAGAATCACAGGAAACATCTCAAGAAGAATTTCAATCGGCATTAGAGCGGTTAACAACTCTAGTCAATTTTGATGGAGGCAAGTTAAAAGACGTTTATGATCAACTAAATGACGATTATGAATCCAGCTCAGACGCAGCCGAGGACGTTACCAATAATATTAATAATGTTGAAGAAGTTGCCAATGCGTTATTTAACGAATGGAATGATGAGCTGGATCAATACACAAATGCGACCCTTAAACGTGAAAGCGCTAAAAAGCTGGCCGAGACAAAACGTCAATTTAGTAAACTATTACGCTCAATGCGCAGCTCTGAAAATAAAATGAAACCCGTACTATCATCCCTTAAAGACAATGTTTTATATTTAAAGCATAACCTTAATTCTCACGCAGTGGCGGCGATAAAAGGCGAATTCTCAAGTTTAAAAAGAGACATTCAAGTTTTGTTAACGGACATGAACAAGTCGATCTCTGAATCCAATAAATTTATCGAAGAAATGAATCAAGGTTAATTAATATATTTTTTACACTTTCATTTTATGCCTTTAATAGTATGGAAAGTTCATATCCCATATTATTAAAGGCATTACTAGAAGCAGTCGAACCTGAATAATGGCATTTCAAACGTGGAACGCCATGCTTTTTTCATGTTCTTCTAGCAATGCCATTTTTAATCAGAATAAACTTAAAAATACACCAAAATATTGAGCATCATAAAGCTAGGTAGTGTTCAAAAATCTGTGTCATTTCAATAAACTAGTAAAAATAGAAATCATGCCAATAACACTTTCTTGATACTCTGATTCTATTTTCAACATAGAGTCCTCTCCTGTTCGTGCATCATTAACCGCTTTCCTTAATTCAGAGTTTTCCCTCAAAGCTTCAATGGAGCTCATCACATCCTGATGTTCAGTCATATCAATCGGCAATTCAGATTCATCATCTAATGAGTCTTCTAATAAACTCTCTAGACCCATAGTACTAATATCTAAATAAGCAATTTGCTCATTTCTGTCTAACCCCTTTAAATCATTCGACATCTTCAATATCTGCTCTTCAGAAAGGTCAAAGTTTTCCAATAGAGAAACCGTTTTATTCATCATATCTATACTCATTTTAAACGAGTATTCCGTCATCCCTTTCAGTCGTGCTGCCTTATCAGAAGGACTGTTTGCAAAAATTGGTAGGTCAGCAAAAATATTAGTTTTTGAAGAAACATCACCTAAAAACGATAACATTTGGTTTTTCACTTTATCGCTTTTGTCCAACAAACTGTCTAACGTCCTTTCCCCAATATCTTGATCAAGTGCAAACACGTTCAACAGATTATTTTGCTGATCGGGGCTAAATTGATTCAATTTATCAACTAAAGATCCAGGATCCTCTGAATCGATCACAGCAGACATAAAATTTTGTATATCATCAGACGATGATGTTTTTTTTAACAAAACACTCTCTTGCGTGTAAGTGTCTTTTACTAGATCTCTATCTTCAAATAAATTCACATTTTTAGCATATTGCCCAGCCTGTGAGATTATTTTATTCATTGCCTCTGGGGGAACTTCGTTTAAAACAGCCATAAACTGTTGCAGCTTCTCTTCTTCGCTTCGCTTCCCATGCTTATAATACTCATTGACTATTGAGTAAATAGCTTGAGCATTAATTTTTATTGAGTCGGCAACATTTACTAAAGCATCTAAGTTATCACTGTTCATTTTAGATGTAACAGACAAAAAATGATCGTCCTTCGCCATTCCATTACGAGCCAAGGTCCTTTGTTGATATCCAGAGAGTTTTTCAAACAAAGATGTGATTTTATCTTTCTTTTCAGAGGAAAAATCAGCTTGTAATGGCTCTTCTAACCAGTTTTCTACATTGAACTCTTTCTTTGACATTTCACTGATAAAAAAAGTGTCTTGACTGTTTGCAGGAATATGTTTTTCAGACAGAATGTTTGTCGGAACGAAAGGTATACTTTGTTTGGATATCACGGGTTTAACTGAAGAATGATTATTAGTCGGTGTGAAGTTCATAAATGCATCCCTTTGTATTTATTGTCATTAAATGTTAATCGGCAAAAAATACACTCTTTAAAGGAATATCAATCATAAATTAAATTCATACCTATAGCAGCATCACAATCAATTTAGACAGTTTCTCTTAAAGAGCGTAAAGCTCATTTCCGACAACCACAGGTTCTTTCACCCATTCTTTCGCAATGCCAAGTAATGCTTTATGCCTGCAATTTTATCTTCAGCATGATGGTTTACATACAATACTGTGGAGTCACTGTCCGCACAGATTTTTTCTATCAAAGCCAACACTAACTGACGATTCATATCATCTAATCCTAGACAAGGTTCATCTAAAATCAAAAGAGGTGGATGTTTTACCATCGCCCTAGCAATCAACAACAGTCGTTGATCGCCATAAGACTGCTTATTAAAAGGTTGATCTGCTTTATTTGCCATTCCTAATAGCTGCAACCATTCATCTGCAATGACTTTTTGCTGATCAGTGGACTTATTATACATACCAATACTGTCGTAAAAGCCCGAGATAATGACATTTCTCAAATTAGTACTGACACGATATTCCCACTGCAACGCTGTCGAAACATAACCAATATATTGTTTGATTTCCCAAATACTTTCACCATTTCCTCTCTGAAAACCAAAGACAAAAATGTCATTACTGTAACATTGAGGATGATCTCCTGTGATCAAAGATAAAAGTGCAGTTTTTCCACTACCATTTGGACCGCTGAGCTGCCAGTGCTCTCCAGCATAAATAGTCCAGTCTAGGCCCTCAATAATAGCTGTGTCTTCGTATTTAACACTAATATTAGCTAATTTAACTAAAGGCTTCATTGAGTCAAGAGAAATTGAAGATTGAGATTCAATAGATTTAGGAATGACTATATCTGTGGTCTTCAAATGCATTAATTGATACAAACTGTTAAAAGCGACGCTGTCTTGACGCTCAATTTTATGCTCTAACCGCCCTTCATTTACATAGCCAATATGAGTAACAAAATCAGGAAACTCATCAAACCGATTCAGCACAAAAATGATTTGCATCGATTGGCAGATGGTTAATAAATACGCTTGGAGTTGGGATAAGGTAAAGGTATCCAAACCATCAAATGGCTCGTCTAGTATAAGGAGATTTGGCTTACTGGCTAACGCTCGAATCAAAATCACTTTACGAGACTCACCTGTAGACAATTTTCTGAACGCTCTGTCTAGTAGGTAGTCTAATTGAAACCTATCTATGAGCTGTAAAACTTTCTTCTCGTCAGCCCCATCTTGTAAAAGAAGTTCACGAACTGGCGTTCCTTCAGAGATGACATCCATTATATCAGCGTCGTCTTTTTTCAACTCTTCCGCAATAATCTGAGCCTGCACTTCAAAAGAGACCATTGCCACCCGGTTTGGCAAACCTGAAATGGTACCAGAAGCGCACTTCCCTACCCCTGATAACGTTGCGGCTAACGCAGATTTACCAGCGCCGTTCGCGCCCGTTATAGCCCAATGCTGACCTGGCTCTATAGTCCAATTAATTGAATCTAATTGAAAGCCCTCATCAAAAGTAACAGAGGCATTGGAGAATACAATTGAATTAGTCATTACGGCGATTTGATCTCAAATATTTTGTCCTTTAAATGTAAAATATTTTTCTTAAAACTACCAATTAAATCAATAAAATAAATGACGTAACCATCAATCAGCTTGACTGAATATAGCCACGATAAAAACAAAAAAACCAAGGCAGTAATACCTTGGTTTTTTTGAGGAATAAGACTGTTTAATATAATTAAACGATCTTTTTCATATCCGCCATGTGACCACGAAGAACACCACCAATGGCTTCAACTGGGTGATTACGCAGTGCCGCATTTACTTCAATTAGGCGAGCGTTATCAACGCCGTTGTCATCTGTAGAAAGACCTTTGCCGATTACATCTGTTTTGATGTCTTTCATGAAGTCTGTTAACAATGGTAGGCAAGCGTGGTTGTATAAGTAGCAACCGTATTCTGCTGTATCGGAGATAGTTGCATTCATTTCGTAAAGTTTCTTACGAGCGATTGTGTTCGCAATCAGTGGCGTTTCATGCAGAGACTCGTAATAAGCCGATTCAGCAATGATGCCCGCAGCCGTCATTGTTTCGAAAGCCAACTCAACACCCGCACGAACCATAGCCACCATTAGGATGCCGTTGTCGAAAAATTCTTGCTCAGAAATTTCAACATCACCTGCTGGTGTTTTCTCAAAGTTTGTCTCAGCCGTTTCAGCTCTCCAACCTAACAATTTTTTATCATCATTCGCCCAGTCTTCCATCATACCGCTAGAGAAGTTGCCGTTGATAATGTCATCTTGATGCTTGTTATACAAAGGACGCATTATCACTTTAAGCTCTTCAGAAAGATCGAATGCTTTTATCTTAGCTGGGTTAGATAGGCGATCTAGCATGTTTGTCACGCCGCCGTACTTCAGTGCTTCAGTGATTGTTTCCCAGCCGTATTGGATCAGCTTAGATGCGTAACCTGCGTCGATACCTTCTTCAACCATTTTGTCGAAGCAAAGGATAGAACCTGTTTGCAACATGCCACATAGGATCGTTTGCTCACCCATAAGGTCAGATTTTACTTCCGCAATGAAAGAAGACATTAAAACGCCTGCTTTATGACCACCAGTACCCACTGCGTACGCTTTTGCTAAAGCAAGACCTTCGCCTCTTGGATCGTTATCTTCGTGAACAGCAATCAATGTTGGAACACCAAAACCACGTACGTATTCTGCGCGAACTTCAGAACCAGGACACTTAGGAGCAACCATGATTACAGTAAGGTCTTCACGAATCTGCATACCTTCTTCTACAATGTTGAAACCGTGAGAGTAAGATAGGCAAGCGTCTTTTTTCATAAGAGGCATGATTTCTTTAACAACTGGAGTATGCTGCTTATCAGGTGTTAGGTTTAAAACAACGTCAGCTGTAGGAATAAGCTCTTCGTAAGTACCAACAACAAAGCCGTTTTCCGTTGCATTTTTCCAAGATTGACGTTTTTCAGCAATGGCCGCTGCACGCAAAGTGTAAGAAACATCTAAACCGCTGTCGCGAAGGTTCAAGCCTTGGTTAAGACCTTGAGCACCACAACCGATAACAACGATTTTTTTACCTTTAAGCGCTTCAACACCGTCATCAAACTCGTCCATAGTCATAAAACGGCATTTTGCTAATTGAGCAAGTTGCTCACGTAAAGGCAATGTATTGAAATAGTTCTGAGACATAATTATTTTATTCCACTTTGTTTAACGGTCATTGCTTATTCAAGCAAATACATAATAACTTTCGCTGCATCATGTCGATCCAACGTCCAATTGGCAGTCACTTTATAATAAGTTTAATCTTGTGTATATTGATATATAATCAACCTTATATTTCATTTTACGCAACACAAAAGATTCCAATAACGTCCCCATAAAAAAGCCACTCTATTGAATGGCTTTTTACCTTTACATTATTCGCTCTAGATGAAAACGGACATTATCAAATCGCATCTACATCATCACCCCAGCTATCCTCTTCTGAGTCTTCACCCCAACTGTCATCGTCACCCCAGCTGCCCTCTTCATCATTAACATCATGCTGAGTTTTTACTGGCTCACCGTCTCTCACCGCTCTCTCACGAGTTTGTAAATAAACATCACGAATGAAAGTATAGTGGTCACCAAAAATTAATGATTCTGCGGCTAGAAAGCCTGCTCTCAAATCAACAACATCAAGCGCCGTAAGACCTAATTCACCATTACTGGTTAGATCAAGTAACGCTACAGGATCATAATTGGTATAATCTACAATCAAACTACCGGTGTCTCGCACCGTAGAAGGGCCAAACAAGGGCAACACAACATAAGGCCCTGAAGCAACTCCCCAATAACCCAATGTCTGACCAAAATCTTCTTCTTTTTCAGTTAGACCAAGCTCAGTCGCAATATCAAAAATACCACCCCAACCTGCTGTGCTATTAATTACAAAACGAAAGAAGGAAGTCGCCGTGCCATCTGCCTTACCTTGCAATAAGTTGTTCGTTAGATTGCTAACTTCACCTAAATTTGAAAAAAAGTTGTTCACACCTTTCTGTACAGGTGTTGGAACCACTTTCTTATAGCCTTTTGCAACAGGCTTTAATAAAACACTGTCTAGCCCTGAGTTGAAACTAAACATGGCGCGATTATAGCCTTCCCATGGATCGTCTACATCCGTTGCAGTAGGTGCGTCTGCCGCCGAAACAAGCGAACAAGCAAAAGACAAAACCACGACACTGCATAACTGTCGACTACGTGAAATAAATTGAGTGTACATAAAACCTCTTTATACTAATTTTTTAACCAACTGCCATTGTTTAGACAAGCGTTTTTCGGAAATGGGCTCCAAAGTACCGACAGTCTGAGAAAACAGAGAAATTCGATATTCTTCCATCATCCAGCGATACTTCATCAATTCTGGATCGTATAAATTCTTCGCCAGATGCGCGTTTTTCTGCTTAAGATAGCGCTCCCACAGAGCTTCAAGCTCAACCACTCCCGCATTCTCTTTTGCTAAATGGTTCTGAAAACGCTCCAAGCGCGTTTCGATGCCTTTAAAGTAGCGTGGAAATTGTTCCAACCAAAAAAGCGGTGTCTCACTGATAAATCCGGGGTAAATCAAATTCCTCAACTGAATTTGAATATCCCCATAAATACGAGTCCAAGGTAATGGAATATTACCCTTCATCCGTTTTGCCACTTTCTGATAAGAAGATAAGACCTCAAACAATTGAGTTGCCATGGTATTAGCAACGCTAATTAACGTATTCTTTTGATGATCAATACGCGCTAAAAACTCCGACTCAGAGCGAGGCAACGCCATTCCGTCAAGAAATACTTTATCCAATACCGCATGAAGCAAATCATTAAGTAAGACATCCTTTTTGCCAATTGGTGCAAAAATTAATAATGATTTTTGCAAATTAGGCATATTTTTTTGCAGATACTTCACTTCTTTATGCAAATAAAGCCCCAACAAACAAATTACACCTTTACGATGTTCATCTTGTGCTGTGTGTTTGTCGTCAAACATTTTGACAGAAACCGTATCCCCTTGAGACACCAATGCAGGATAAGCCACCACTTTAATGCCCGCTTGTGACAGTTTTTTATCTTCCGGTACATCTTGCTCAGGCCAGCGAGTTAAACCTGCCACTTCGTGTGCTTTGGTTCCAAACTTGGCAAAACTTTCATCAACTTGCTTAGCAAATTCTTCTTGAAGTTTGGCAAGATCTTTACCGGAACCAAGCACCTTACCCTTTTCGGAAATAACCTCAATCGTCAAGGTTAAATGCTTATCCAAGCGTTCCGAATTCCATTCACTTAATGGTATATCAATGAGAGTTTCACGTTTAATCTGCAAGGTTAATTGATCCAGTAAATCCCCTTTCCCTTGTGAGAGATTAGGATAAACACGCTCAATAAATTGCGGAATCGGTACAAAGCGCCTTCTCAATGCTTTGGGTAGTGCTCTCAAATACGCTTCGCATTTTTCACGAATAAAACCGGGTACCGCCCAGCTCAATTCATCAATGTTCAACTGCCTTAATAAACCAACAGGCACTTTTAATGTCGCCCCATCCTTCTCTTGGCCAGGCTCAAACGCATAGCCAATAGGAAGTTTGACATCATTTAGCTTAAAGTCATCAGGAAACGCATAAGCATCCGCTTCTAGGTTTTGATTAATTAAATCATCGCGTGTGAGCTTTAATTCCGTTGGCTGTTTTTTCAGCCAAAATTCCAATCCTTTTTGATTATAAATGTCTTCTGGAATACGGCGGTTATAGTAATCAAACAACACCTCATCATCCACAAGGATATCTCGGGTTCTTAACTTAGCTTCTTGGCTTTCTACTTCTTCTATTAACTTTTGGTTAAATTTAAAGAAGGCGGCACGAGTTCGCATTTCACCTTCAACTAAGCCCGAACGAATCAGAATTTCACGAGCTTCAGTGGCAAACACTTGCCCATAATCGACTCGTCGTTTTGCTATCAATATCAGCCCATATAAAGAGACCTGCTCATTTGCCACAACTCGCCCTTGGCTCTTTTCCCAATGAGGATCAAAATATTGACGTTTTACAAATGGTTCCGCGTACTCTTCAATCCATTGAGGATCAACTTTAGCCACCACCCGTCCAAATAATTTCGACGTTTCAACCAATTCAGCTAATACAACCCATTGAGGTGGCTTTTTGAACAACATTGAACCGGGAAATAAGTGCAGTTTTCTACCACGACAAGCTAGAAACTCTTTTGTCTCATCCAGCTTATTTGCTACTTGAGTAAACAAACCGGCCAACAAAGAACGATGTATGGCTTCGTAGTCTTTTTCTTCACGGGTAACTTCTTTGAACCCCAGCGATTTACAGGCTAATAAAATCTGGCGGTGAATGTCTCGCCACTCTCTCATGCGCATAAAATTCAAAAACTGCTTACGGCAATACTGACGCAAATGATTCTGAGACAATTCCAGTCTTTGAGATTCATAGCGCTCCCATAAATTGAGCAGTACAACAAAGTCTGAATCTGCGTCTTTATCTTGGGCGTGCGCTTGGTCGGCTTGCGTTTTTTTATCTTGAGGGCGCTCTCTTGGATCTTGCACAGAAAGCGCACTGACAATAATGGCAACTTCTTTAAGCACATTTTTTTCTGCCGCTGCAACCAACATCCGTCCAAGTTTTGGATCGATTGGTAATTTCGCCAATTGACGACCAATAGGCGTTAATTTACTGTTTTTGAGTGCGCCCAATTCTACAAGCGCTTGATAACCATCATTGATCATGCGTTGATCAGGCATTTCTACAAACGGGAATTTTTCTACGGCACCCAGTTGAAGATTGGCCATTTGTAAAATAACAGACGCCAAATTGGTTCTAAAAATTTCAGGATCGGTAAACTCACTTCGGCTCGTAAAATCCGCTTCATCGTATAAACGAATACAAATGCCTTCCGCAACACGTCCACAACGCCCCGCTCTTTGGTTAGCACTGGCTTGACTGATTTTTTCAATAGGTAATTGCTGAACTTTAGAACGAACACTGTAACGACTCACACGAGCCAGACCAGGGTCAATAACGTAACGAATACCTGGTACGGTCAACGATGTTTCGGCGACATTGGTAGATAACACAACGCGCCGTCCAGAATGAGATTTGAAAATACGTTGCTGTTCACTACTGGATAAACGGGCATACAGAGGCAAGACTTCAGTGTTTCGCAGCTCGGCTTTGCGCAAAATTTCCGCCGTTTCTCGAATTTCCCTTTCACCTGGTAAAAACACAAGAATGTCACCCGCGCCTCGATAGCCTGTCGATTTCTCCTCTTGAATCAGAATTTCAACCGCATCAAGAATCCCCTGCTCCATGCTTTGATCCGCATCCAGTTCTTCAGAGTCTCCTTTATTCAATAACGGCTGATAACGAACCTCAACAGGAAAGGTGCGTCCTGATACTTCAATGATTGGCGCGTTGTTAAAATGTTTTGAAAAGCGTTCAACATCGATCGTTGCAGAGGTCACAATCACCTTAAGATCGGGTCTAGACGGTAAAATACGACTCAAATACCCCAATAAAAAATCGATATTTAAACTTCGCTCATGCGCCTCATCAATAATAATGACATCGTATTTTTGTAAAAAGCGATCTTGTTGTATTTCAGCCAACAGAATCCCATCTGTCATCAACTTTATTAGGGTTTTTTCACCGCTCTCATCATTAAAGCGAATTTGAAAACCGACTTGCTCCCCAAGATTCACATTCAGTTCATCACTGATTCTGTCCGCGACACTTCTAGCCGCGATACGTCGTGGCTGCGTATGACCAATTAACCCAGCCACACCAAGACCCGCTTGCAAACACATCTTAGGCAATTGCGTGGTTTTACCCGATCCGGTTTCACCCGCAATGATGATGACTTGATTCTCTTTAATCGCGTCAATGATTTCTTCAGCCCGTTCCGCAACAGGCAAATCATTATCGTATGTAATATCAGGAACCAAAGCCTGTCTTTCGAGAAAAGTCGCATTCGACTTTGCAATAATCTTATCCAAATCTTTTTCTAAACGATCGCACGGCGCACCTGTTTTTTTTCGTTTAGCGATAGTGTGTTGCTTCTGCTTAATGAAATGACGATCACGAGTCATTAAAGTCTGTATTTCAATGTCTAACAAAATGGAATCCTGTTTTTTACTTACGCTCATTGATAATTACAACCTATTGATAAATAAGTGTAATCACCGTGTTATGGAGCATTCTTATATAGATATGGTTGCAAATTCTATCACTAAACCTTATCAAGAGGTTATAGTGTCTAAAAACAAGACTTTAAGCTCGTCACCTTGATGGCTATAAAGCTGGTATTTTAAAGAAATAATTTACCTACTCAGGCTATTTCTACCTACAGTAAAGGAAACCACTCATGTCACACACTATTTTTGAAGACAACTCCCTAACCATTGGTAACACCCCACTTGTTCGACTAAACAAAATTGGCAATGGCAATATCTGGGCAAAGATTGAATCTAGAAACCCAGCTTTTTCTGTTAAATGTCGTATTGGTGCCAATATGGTTTGGGATGCAGAGAAAAAAGGCACACTAACAAAAGGTAAATCACTGGTTGAGCCAACAAGTGGTAATACAGGAATCGCACTGTGTTTCGTTGCAGCGGCCCGTGGTTATCCGATTACATTAACCATGCCTGCCAGCATGAGCCTTGAAAGACGCCAAGTAATGAAAGCACTCGGCGCAAACATTCTCCTAACGGAACCAGCAAAAGGCATGAAAGGCGCTATTGAAAAAGCCAAAGAAATCGCTGAAGACCCTGATTTCATTTTACTACAGCAATTTGAAAACCCAGCAAACCCAGAAATCCATGAGAAAACAACGGGTCCTGAAATCTGGAAAGACACTAATGGCGAGATTGATATTTTTGTTGCTGGTGTTGGCACAGGTGGCACGATTACAGGTGTAAGTCGCTATATTAAAAACGTTGAGAAAAAAGCCATCCTAAGTGTTGCCGTTGAACCAACAGCGTCCCCTGTTATTACACAAGCGATGAATAACGAAGATTTGACACCTTCTCCGCATAAAATCCAAGGCATTGGCGCAGGCTTCATTCCTAAAAACCTTGACCTTGATATGGTAGACCGTGTTGAACAAGTTACCAATGAAGACTCTATTTCAATGGCGAAGCGTTTAATGCGTGAAGAAGGCATTTTATGCGGTATTTCTTGCGGTGCCGCTGTTGCCGCCGCGGAAAGACTTTCTCAATTAGAAGAATTTGCAGATAAGAAAATTGTTGTTGTCCTACCTGATTCAGGGGAAAGATACTTGTCTACAGCGTTGTTTGAAGGTGAGTTCTCCGAAAACGAAACTGTGCAGTAAATTATTTATCTTTTTTACCCTAACTACACCATTACAATCGAAGGACTGGACTAATAGGAAGGCTGTAGAAAGAATAAAATCGTACCGCTGCATTAAAAAAACCACTCTGACGTTAACCAATGTCAGGGTGCTTTTTTAACTTACTCTCTTAAATCACATAAACATTACGTAGATCAGGCGAGCATGATGCAATTCAACCACTCAGTATTTCGTACTTTAAAGCAACGGTAGATGGAGCTATTAATATAAGGAGTTATAAATCACTTCACCTGCACGAAAGCCGATAAACTCGCCTTCTTGCATTTGTTGCCACGTTTCATTTGTAGTTAATGGTTGGGTTGCAATGACCGTCACCACGTCTTTATCTGTGGTTACTTCGGAGAAGTTAATCGTAATGTCTTCGTCTGATAGGGTGGCTTTTTTAAACGGTGCTCTACGAGTAATCCAATGCAATTTGGTGCTACAATAACAAAACAAGAAATCTCCTTCAGATAGCATCATATTGAAAACCCCCATAGACTTAAGATGCTTAGCCAAACGACACAACGCTTTCGACAACTCGTTTTCATTTGGCATCGCATCACCAAACTCATTCGATAAGCTTTCTAGAATCCAACAAAAAGATCGCTCTGAATCGGTCGTTCCAATAGGAATAAATCGATTAACAGACAAGCTTTCTGAATTGGTCAATTGACCGTTATGCGCATAACTCCATGTCTTTCCCCATAACTGCCTTGAAAACGGATGAGTATTCGGTAAACACACTTCACCAACATTGGCTTGACGTATATGGCTGATTACAACCTCACACTTCAACGACGTACGGCTAATCACATCCGCCATATCTGAATCGGCACTTGGTCGAGGGTCGTGAATTGACCATACTTGGCCATGGCGATACATCGCCACGCCCCAGCCGTCTTTATGAGGCCCTGTGCGCCCACCCCTGGCCATTAAACCAGCAAAACTAAAGCAAATATCCGTTGGAACATTTGCACTCATTCCCAATAATTCACACATACACGTTCACACACACATTGACACATCTAAGTTGAGAGAGACCGTAAAACACAGGCCAATTAATCACTTTCACTCATCACATTAGCAGCGACATCTCTCTTCATCCGACGATATAAAAAATACACTGTTGCAAAAATAAACGCGGCTCCAAGATTAATAAGCACATAAAACCAAACATCACGCTCTGTCACTATCTCCTCTTGCCAGTCTGACACATTTTGAAATATTCGATCAGCCGTCTCTTCAAAACTCGGGTCCACACTGATATTTAGCGTACTATCACCAAAATCTGCACCTTCAGAACCACTCTCATCAAGCACTTCACTTACTTCCAGCGATGATGAAGTAAATACAGGCACAGCATCTTGACTGTCTAACTCAAATTGAGCGATAGACACTTTATTCCCCAGTTTATCTAAACGCTCCACTATCTCTGCAACCGCTTGGGTTCGGTCTACGTCCCAATAATTAGACCAATAGGTAAAGCGGCCACCAGATTGAGTCACCGCATCCAATCTCACTCTCACAGAGAAAATTTTCTCAGGATCAAAATCGACTTTTTCCCAATGACCCTGAGCAACAACAGGCAACTCGCTTTCAGTAACCACACCTTCTGAGGACGTTACTTCCAACACCAAGCGGCTATTTAAAATATCCAACCTCAAGTTAGTCGGTTTCACCGAATAGCTCATTATGCCTACACCACTGACCTTCAACTCAAGCTCAATAGGACTAACAACAGAAATATGTTGTACAACTTTTCTTGTAAAGCTGCCACCATCAACAAAACTGACTAACTCATAGCCACCTTCAGACAATAACCCATCAAATGTATTTTTATATTTAAAATCCAACTGAGGGATATCATCCAACTGACTAATCGAATCAATCACTTCACCATTCTTTTTATTGAGAGATTTACTCACTTGAATGACATCCAAAAAAGCCTGGTCTTGAATCAGTTCATTGTCTTGATAGAGCCCAATCTCAGAAAAGAAAGATTCATTTTGAAAAAGAACTGTTGGGATTGAATTGGCCTTAGCGCTTAAATCTGTGATAACGCGTATTGTACTTTTTCCAGTATTAACATTGTCGACGTTCCACGTCCCTACTATTGGGTCAACCACAGTCACTAGAG
Organism: Marinomonas phycocola; assembly: GCF_047525455.1. Taxonomy (NCBI): domain Bacteria; kingdom Pseudomonadati; phylum Pseudomonadota; class Gammaproteobacteria; order Oceanospirillales; family Oceanospirillaceae; genus Marinomonas; species Marinomonas phycocola. Next base: position 18,218 of record NZ_JBLIXL010000013.1, on the reverse strand, counting down.
AGTAATATTCTCGATTCTCGCTTTTAACTTGCTTGGAGTTAGATAGATTCATTCTGCCTTTAGCATCAAACAATCGAAACTTCTCATTAGGTGCATGAAATACAAGTAGGGTAAATTCATCAATACTTTCATCGATAAAAAACGAGTTTCCTTCAAATGGAATTTGATCTGAATCAGAGCTCAATGAAAATATTTTGTTAAAAGCAGTCAGCAAGTCTTCAGGGAAGGCTACTTCAGTATGGGTCGCATTAGTTTTACTCGACAATGCTTTCAGCAGCTTCTTATCTGTGTGTCCAGTCATAGAAATTGTATGAAGGTATACTTCTCTTTTCACCAATTCATCTAACAGTTCACCTTTAATTCTTTCTCTAGAGGTTCCGTTAATTTCATCCTCTAAACTAATGTCCACCATGCCATCAGTCACAAGAATCCAGTGCTTTTCTGACTCTTTTTGCCCAGTAATTTCGTCCTTAAGCAATACATCAAGAATGGCCTCAAGATCTGTTTTTAGATCAGAGGTAACATAAGAATCAACATAAGAGGCCAATTTTTGTCGATGCTCAGGTGTCACAGCTGCATCAGGCAAAAGCACTCTCGGCTCCTCCCCAAACAGCCAGATCCCTAAAGACGTTTCTTTTTCTGGAGCAAGATCCGCAATCAAACGCAACGATTCAGAAGTCAGCTTATCAGGGTCACTGATAACCATACTCCCAGATGCATCGACAATAACTCTAAATTGCGTTGCCGCATAAAGAGACGAGCTAAAAGCAAACACACCAATTAGGGTCAATAATTTCAGAACTAATTTGATATACACAAGAATCCACTCCGTTAGGTTTGATATTATCAAGTAAAGCCCTAATTAGAGCCCTAAGTTCGCTCAAGACTTCTTAGCACAACATTACACGACTCACTTAAAAAACTAAGATAACCCTCACCCTACCCGATAAGATTCTGGCAGCCCATGCACCCAACGAATAACATGTAAGTCCCAATCCTCTTCATCAACTGTTGTTTCATTTTCTGCATATTTAGTCACAGTTAACCCTTGAAGAACCATTTCTTTTTGACTACCAACGATCAAAGGGTGCCAATTAGGCAATTCACCTGTTGACTGCAACACTCGATAACTGCAAGAGTCCGGCAACCACTTAAACTGATCAATACTGTCCGGAGTCAGTGTTATGCAGTTAGGTACAACCTCCTGACGCGTTGAATAAACACTGCATTGACATGTTTTTATATTTAACTGAGCACAAGACAAACGGGTAAAAAAGATTTCTTGGGTGTCGGTGTCTTCAATTTTTTGCAAACAACATTTGCCGCAACCATCACAGATCGACTCCCATTCGTCTGAAGTCATATCTTCAAGCTTAGTTGTTTTCCAAAAAGGTTCATAACGCTTTGCTATCATTAATACACCGCTTCCGTTGGGGCTTTATATAAATCGAGCAAATATTCTTCTTTAGCCGCAGGTAGCTGCAAATAAAAACCTTTTGATTCAATATCTTCCATAACTTTTTCAGCATCCGCTCTTGCTAACTTTTGATCTTTCTTAAGGAGCATAGTCATAACACTCGTGCCCTTTCCAAAACGATCCATAAGCACTTCAGGCACCGCCTTTAGACCTTCTGCTTTTTTAACATACAAGAACATGTCGCTATTGCGAGATGAACGGAAAATTTCAATAATCAAATGATTCATTATGTTCATTAAAGTCTCTTAGGGTTATTCATATTTGCCGAATTTTTTAAGAATTGGTGTAATAATAATGTCTTTACGCCACCCAGTCATGGAGATTGAATTTTCTTCTAATGGCGTACCGTTAAAAAGATGATACATAATTGGATCTAATAATTTACGCTTCAGCATCGCCTCTGGTGCAACCTTCAATTCATCCGCTCTGGCTCTGATAAATGCCTTCACAGATTTAGCTAAGTCCCCAGCATTAGAAGGCAACGGCATAGGCAGCAAATCAACCAGCTCATCTTCCGACAACTGTTTAACAATGTTCACTTTTTCCAAAATAACATCACCGTATAAGCGCTGCTGCTTATGCGTTATTTCTTCCGCTTTGGATATGGCCACATGGCTGTCAGGCAGAAGTTTGGCTAGGCACCACAGTGTACGATCTTTTAAAATTTGCCCTTTTGGTACATTTTCTTTACGAGCTTGCTCATCACGCCAAATAAATAACAAGCGTAAAAGCGTCAAACTACGTGCAGGCAAACGCCAAGCCGATTTTATACCACTCCAGTTCATTTCTGGATTTGTATTAATGCGATATTGCTCTTTCAATGTATCACAATCTTCAAGCGCCCAATCCAAGATGCCTTTTTCTTCTAGGGTTTTTCTTTGCAATGGATACACCTGAGCCAAGTAAACAACATCCAATGCTGCATAGCGTTTTTGTGCTTCGGTTAACGGTCGCTTTAACCAATCCGAGCGGGTTTCATCTTTTGCTACCTCAATACCAGTGTAAGCATGTATAAGCTTCACATAACTTAAAGACCACTGACCACTTGCATAGGCTTCACCAATTTGAGTATCAAAAAACGGTGCAGGCAATACGCCAATCAATTGTTCAAAAACATCCAAGTCTTCAGAACAAGCATGAAATACCTTCATGACATTTTGATTTTCCATTAATTGGGAAAACGGCGTCCAATCTGTAATAGACAAAGGATCAATCAAGACAGCTTGCTTGCCCTCACTCACCTGTATCAATCCAGCAATTGGGAAATAAGTAGTGCGTCGAATGAATTCAGTATCGACAGCAATAATAGGCAGCTCAGCCCAATAATCGCACCACGTTTTTAATTCTGAATTATTGTTTACCCAAATAAGGTTTACATTCTCTAATGAGGATTCCATACTACAGCTTCTTCCGCCCATCTAATGCCAACGCCAACGTATTACCATCAACAAATTCCAACTCACCACCCATAGGAACCCCATGAGCAATGCGACTTACGTCAATATTCAACTCTTTTAACAGCTCAGCAATATAATAGCTGGTTGCTTCGCCTTCCACCGTTGAGTTAGTGGCGATAATAACTTCAGAAACATTATTAAATTCAACAAGGTTTTTTAATTTATCTAAACCCAATTCATCAGGGCCAATACCATCAATTGGAGATAGGTGACCCATCAAGACAAAATAACGCCCTGAAAAGCAACCCGATGATTCAATGGCAATCACATCTGCAGGCGTTTCCACAATACACATCACACCTGTGTTGCGCTTATCATCTCGACAGATTTTACACTCAGCTTCTTCTGTCAAAGTACGGCAAGAAGAACACCTTCCAACTCGATCTAAAGCAGTGCGTAAAGCACCAGCCAAACGGTCGGCGCCCTTATATTCACGCTCAAGTAAGTACAATGCCATTTTCTGCGCTGATTTTGGACCCACTCCAGGTAAGCAACGCAATGACTCTATTAATTCATCAATGAGCGGACTGAACACGTATTTCTTCTCCTAAAATGGCATTTTGAAGCCTGGTGGTAATTGCATGCCAGCCGTCGCTTCATCCATTTTTTCTTTTTGTGTTGATTCAATATTTCTGACTGCATCATTGACAGCCGCCGCGATTAAATCTTCAAGCATTTCTTTATCTTCTTCGAAAAGGCTTTGATCTATGTGAACACGTTTCACATCATGACGCCCCGTCATGGATATTTTTACAAGACCTGCTCCAGACTGCCCTTCTACTTCCATATTGGCAATTTCATCTTGCACCTTCTGCACGTTTTCCTGCATTTTTTGAGCTTGGCGCATCATATTACCCATACCACCTTTGAACATGTTCTTTCTCCGTTAAGCTTTTACTTTTACTGATTCATAAATAAGTTGACCACTCAAGCTCTCACTAAGCCCTTTAACAATGGGATGTGAGTTTAAATGATCGATTGCTGCCTGTAGCGCTTCAGCACGTTTACTGGCAGCAAATTCTTCTGCCGTTACACCCGAAACATCTTCGACGGTATCGATTATCAAGGGAACGGCTAGGCCAAAAAAATCACCTAGAGCCTGTTGAATTTGCTCGTAACGCACTTGATTTAGCATGTGCCCATACTCTAGTGGCACCTGTATTTTTAAACCCAGCTCTGTTGCTTCTATTAGACTGGAATTCATCACAATATTTTGCACCAGACCAGTCAGATCAAGCCTTGGAGCGACTAGCCACCAGATTTGCATAGTTAATTCAGAAAAATGATATATTGGTGGTAATTCTATCGCAAGAGCAGGTTGGGCAATCGTATTAACAACGCGTTTTTGTGCTTTGGGTAATGATTCTTCATCACCTATTTCAAAAACACTCTCGGATTGATCAACACTGCCATCCTGATCTGTTGTCGATAATGCATTGACCAAATCGGAGACAGAAAAGTGAGGATCTATCGATTCATTAATAGTCCTTTCTTCAGCATCAAACTCATTTTCGTCTTCAGAACTTTCATCATCTACAACGGCATTTTTCATATGTTTCGTTTCAGAAGCCTCAGTCATCTTCACGTCGATGTCTTGCTTAACGACCGCACGCTCAACCTCAAGTTCTTCGATCTCTATAGAAAACTCTGGTTCAACAAAAGGCACGTTCATCTTGGAAGATTCTGAATGAGCCAGCGCCACACTGTCGTCACCTTCGTAATGCTCGGCAGGAGGATTCTCTGCATCTTCATGTGCAAAGTTAACCACCGTCTCAACAGCTTGAGATTCCAGCACTGGCTCTTCCCAAGGAGGACGCACCTCCGCAGACTTATAAAGAGAATCCGAAGACTCAGACGGCGTTACACTTACATCATCTTGCTCATTTAATAGAACAGGCAAATCAATCTTTGACTCATGTGGAGACGGTATACTAGGAGGAACATCAACGGTGCGCTCTACTGGTGTCACTGGAGAAGCATCGAGCGTTTTCTCAGTTCGCGCGACCTTTGGCTGAGCGACACTTGATTGAACTGCATTTGGCTGGACTACAGTCGGCTGGACAGGCTCAGAAGACATTTCAATATTAACAGGTGCCGCTGGCCTAAATGCGATAAGGCGCAACATCAACATTTCAAAACCAGACTTTGGCGAGTGTGCCAAATGCAGATCTTTGCGACCAATTAAAAGGTTTTGATACAGTAACTGCACTTCCTGAGGAGAAGTTCGTTTCGCTAGCATGTGAATGTGCTCTAAATCACCCAACTGATCTTCTAACGCTCCGGGAACCTGTTGCTCAATTGCAATACGATGAAAAACATCCATCAAACTCGCACAAATGGCCACAAAGTCGGGCTGATAATCCGCCAATTCATTTATTTTGTTTAATAACGCCAATGCATCACTACTGGTAATGTGTTCAACCAATGCCAGTATTTGACTTTGGTTGACTAAGCCGAGCATGGACGTTACGCCTGTTTCAGATATCACACCATCACCAAACGCAATTGCCTGATCGGTGAGGCTCAATGCGTCTCGCATACTACCATTAGCAGCTTGACCAATTTGCCATAAAGCGGCCTCTTCAAATGCAAGCTGCTCCTCCCCTAAAATTTTCGTTAGGTAAGTCACTATTCTTGAAGACGACATGTTTTTTAAATTGAACTGCAAACAGCGAGACAACACAGTAACAGGAAGTTTTTGAGGGTCAGTGGTCGCCAAAAGAAATTTCACATGAGCTGGTGGCTCTTCAAGCGTCTTTAACAGAGCATTAAAAGAGTGCGCAGACAGCATGTGCACTTCGTCTATCAAATAGACTTTAAAACGTCCTCTGGTCGGCGCATATTGCACATTTTCTAATAGTTCTCGTGTATCTTCTACTTTGGTTCTAGAGGCCGCATCCACTTCGATTAAATCAACAAAGTTACCTTGAGCGATTTCGACACAACTAGAACACGTACCACACGGCTCAGGAGAGATACCATTGGTTTCACAATTCAAACACTTCGCAAAAATTCGAGCTATGGTCGTTTTACCGACACCACGGGTACCGGTAAACAAATAGGCATGATGCAAACGTTGTTGGCGTAATGCATTAACTAAGGCTTGCAAGACATGATCTTGTCCTGCCATTTCGATAAAAGTTTGTGGTCGCCACTTACGGGCTAAAACTTGATAACTCATAATCCGCACTGGCTATTTGTGTGAGATCTGTCATTGTACGGCACAGACACCCTTTAGGGAACTACTTACCAAAGAGTATCTTAGAACTAAGCGCAGAAGTATTTTTCCATTATAGAATATTGAGTTAGCGATACTAATCTCCCACAATCATAACGCAAGTTTCTCCCTAAAACCCACACCCCTCTATCACGCAGTACCTATATTGCCTTAATGTAAAATGGAGACTATTATCTTTATTAAAATAAAGTGCATCATTTTACTTTGCTGCTCGTAAGGCTCTTTGACGTTCTTTTTCCAATTGCTTTTCTTGGCGATGCTTTTCTACCGCATGCGATACATCCGCACCGATGTGCTCTTCGCCACGCTCACGAGCCAGCTGAACCTGTCTTTCACGCTCAATAAACCGTTGGCGCTGCTGATCCGACACCTTATCAAAACAATGCACACAACTCACACCTTGCTGGAAACGCGCATCTCGCTTTTCTTCTTCCGTAATCGGCATACGACAAGCGTGACATTGATCGTACTCACCTTTTTCAAGATGATGATTTACAGACACACGATTATCAAAAACAAAGCATTCGCCTTCCCACATTGTTTCTTCAGGGGATACTTCCTCTAGATACTTAAGGATGCCACCTTCTAGATGATACACCTCTTCAAACCCCTGCTCTTTCATATACGCTGTGGATTTTTCACAACGAATGCCGCCAGTACAAAACATCGCTACTTTCTTTTGTTTTGTGGGATCCATGTTTTCCTTTACGTAATTAGGGAACTCTCTAAACGTATCTGTTTTTGGGTTTACCGCATTTTTAAAGGTGCCAATTTGCACCTCATAGTCATTACGCGTGTCCACCAGCACCACGTCTGGATCAGAAATAAGTGCATTCCAATCCTTTGGCTGAACATAAGTGCCCACGACTTCTTTTGGGTCAATGCCTTCAACGCCCATAGTAACAATTTCTTTTTTCAACTTTACCTTGGTACGGTAAAAAGGCATGTCATCATCGTAAGACTCTTTAGAAGACAAGTTATCCAACCCCGGCACCTTGGATAACCACACCAGCATGGTATCAATAGCCTCTCGACTACCAGCTACCGTGCCATTAATTCCCTCTGTGGCAAGCAGCAAAGTCCCACGAATGCCATTTTCTTCAAGTATGTTTTGCAACGGCTCACGCAATTCTTGGTGATTTTCTAAAGTGACGAATTTATATAAAGCACAAACAACAACAGACACGTTTCTCTCCTCTGCGATCTGGAACGTAAAACCAGAGCATTAATGACAATTTTTACTTCAATTTTTTACAGCAACCCAATTCACACTATTTTTAGCGGAGCGCATTATAGAAAATGCGCTGCGTAATTTCGACCCCAAAAATGCGTTTTTCATTGCGGTAAATCAATTAAGACTCAAATAGAGCAATACCCTTTAACGGACTGGGTCAACTCTAGAATGTTTCGATGCATTAATTCGAAACCACCCAGCAATACTATGGCGACACACTTTGGCAGGGTTGACTTGGTGATAGAAACTTTCGCTTAGAAAAACAACAAAGCGGCCCTTCTCTGGTCGAATGTGGGCAATTTCTTTCGCGGTATCGAATTCATCAAACAAGACCAATTCCCCACCATTATCTGTCTGCCAATCATTATTCAAATACAACACAGTCGATAACATCCGATTACTTTCACCTTTAAAAGCATCAAGATGTTTTTTATAAAACCCTCCTTTATCATAACGAGCAAAATGCGCTTCGTAATAAAAAAGCCCTAATAGAAGCGACCGGTTTAAGGCCACCCTCATTGCTTCCATTATCCCTAAGAACCTAGATCGAAGATCCGTATTGGCATCAATCCACAAAATACTGTCTCGTCGAGCATCCTGTTTCACCTGGTAATCAGTACGCCTACCGATACCTGCCTGTTGCAATGCAGTTCTTGGTAACTGAGAGGCCTCAGTGACTAAACTATCAATTAAATCGCTAGAAAAAAGATCATCAAGTACACACCACCCTTTAGATCTTAACGAGTCAATTAGCTCGTCCATTGCCACCTTTGAGAACACATTACTAGAACCAATTAAAAGGCTCATAAAACTCTTCCTAAAATACATCATTAGATCGAGTGACATGATACTGTAACAACCCTCTTTCTGACGCATTAAATATTATATTATTACCTTAAACATGATTCCTTTTAAACTTCGTGACTACCAAACCAAAGCAGTTCAAGCAACGCTCTCTCATTTTCGAACTTCCCTTGCCCCTGCCGTCATCGTATTACCAACTGGTGCAGGTAAAAGCCTAGTCATTGCAGAGCTCAGCCGTCTAGCGCGAGGCCGAGTACTTTGCCTTGCCCATGTAAAAGAACTCGTCGAACAAAACCACGCAAAATTTGAAGCAACAGGCAAAAAAGCAGGCATCTTTTCCGCAGGGCTCGGGCAAAAAACAGCATCCGAACACGTTACGTTTGCTAGTATTCAATCACTTTCACCGAATTTAACTGAGTTCAAACACGAAATAAGCTTATTGATTATTGATGAATGCCATCGAATTTCAGACAGCACAGACACTCAATACCAACAAGTCATCCAGCATCTTAAAGACATCAACCCCCAGATAAAAATCCTTGGATTAACAGCCACACCATTTCGCCTAGGATCAGGCTGGATTTACGAACAACACTATTATGGTTTTGTTCGTTCTACCGAGCCCAAACTGTTTAAAAAATGCATTTATGAATTGCCTTTGCGACAAATGATTAAAGAGGGCTATTTAACCAACCCTGTTTTATTTGATGCGGCCATCGCCCATTACGACTTTTCTAAAATGGAGACAAACCATAATCCAGAGGATGAAGGAAACCAGAACAACACATCCCTCAACACATTAGTCGGCAAATACCCTAGAGTAACTCAAGCCATTGTTGAGCAGATCATTCATCTTTCACAAGCTCGACAAGGGGTTATGATCTTTGCATCAACCGTGCAACATGCTCACGAAATCACCCAATACATACAAAATCAAGACCCTCATAATGGAGTTGAACTTGTCCATAGCAGCACCTCAATTACCGACAGAGACAAGATTATCCAGGCTTTCAAAGCGAAGCACATTAAATACCTAGTTAATGTCTCCGTGTTAACCACAGGTTTCGATGCACCACACGTAGATGTTATTGCCATTTTAAGACCCACTCAATCCATCAGCCTATTCCAACAAATTGTAGGTCGGGGATTGCGTCTCAGCGACAATAAGAAGGATTGTCTAATCTTAGATTACGCCAACAATGGTTACGATTTATTTATGCCAGAGGTTGGCGAAAAAAAACCTAAAAGCGACTCAGTTCCAGTACAGGTAGAGTGTCCAATCTGTGAATTTGCCAATACCTTTTGGGGAAAAACAGATCAGGATGGAGACATAATAGAGCACTTTGGCCGTCGATGTCATGGATTGGTCGAAAACCCCAATGCAGTTAATACAGAAGAAAGCTTAATCCAATGCAGTTATCGATTTCGGTTTAAAACTTGCCCACTGTGTAATGAAGAAAATGACATAGCAGCAAGGCACTGTCAGTCCTGTGAAGGAAGATTAATTGACCCAGACGATCTACTAAAAAAAGCACTCAATTTGAAAGACGCTAAAGTCATTCGCTGTGCTGGTATGGAAACAAACATCAAAGACAGCATATTAAGCATTCGATATTTTGACGAAGATGGCAGTGAACTTAAAGAAAAGTTTGATTTAAGAAAAAAAGCAGCACTCACTCGCTTCAATGAATATTTTGCTCGCCGACTGGCTCAAGCAACACGCCCTGTAGATTTTACTACGGCAGAAGAAGTAACACCATTTTTAGCATTCCTGCCCCATCCAGATTTTGTGATTGCAAAAAAGAAAGGTCAATATTGGAAAATTACAGAGCACATATTTGACTACGAAGGCCCCTATCGAAAAGCCAATCAACTTAACTAGCCATGTAGGTTACGCGCAATTTCCTCGCATAACGCAACAAGCCCTTAGTAAATTCAAAATAAAAAGAGCTAAGGGCTTGCTTATAGTATTCATTGAGGAGTATTTTCAACTCGGTCATGCAATTGTGTTTCAAGGTTTAACATGAAATCTTTAATGCGATCTGCATTCATCCCCCAATCCGCACTACCAGTACGTGAACTGGAGCGCATATCAACACGTGACAGCTCATTCTCTTGTCGGACACGAAAAACCACATCGTCCCTAAAACCAAATACGGGTGTACGTGCCGTCGCCTCAATTACACCCGCTTCAGGGTAAATTGCAACAACCTCCCACCCCTTCTCACCCACCAGCAATAACACTTCATTAAACACTTCCTCTCCACTCAAAAGAGAGAATGCGGGCTTTACATTCGGGTAATGCTCAAGTTGCACCCGAACCGATTCTGCATCATAAAGCGTGTCATTTTCCATTGATCGACGAATAAGAGGAACATGTATATAGCTTGGAGGCGTTTCAACATCCGTAGTAATATCAGATAAGTGAGGATGACCAGATTTCGAAAAATAAAACCCTAACCAAAACAAACCGTATATCAAAGGCAAGAATGCCGCACAACAAAAAATGAATTTACTGTTTGACCCCTTTTCGCACGGACAACGAAACACAAATAAAAAAGCCGCGATTGAAAGAACAATAGAAGCGATGACGCTTTTAGTCAGTAAAGCAAAGCCTGTTACTGGTTCAAAAAAACCGACTCGCACGCCTGCAATTGATACAAAGATTAAACACCCAAGTAACAATAGCAATATATATAAAATTGGTGAGATATACCGACTCATTTTTCACTCATCATTAATAAGAATTACTTAACAATATACCTCGGATGTTTCCCTGAAAAGCTCTAACACCTTGGTTTAACTTTGATTCCTTGTTATTTGCATAATTAGTAACCACAACCACCAATAGAGCACAATTTAAAAGTCAATTTTCATCGGTTTTGCATCGAACCCCAACTAAAAAAAGAGCGATACACCTATAATTTCAAAGAAATAAAACCGCTGACCTTCTCCCAAAATAAAATCATGGAGAAGCACACTCTCTAGTCTGCATGAGCCCAAAACAAGAGAAAACAATTGATTAATACAACCGTCACGTTACATAAACACAGAAAAATGCATATAGGGTAAACGACATCTAGTTGATGATCACATTTCAGCTAAAAATATGAAAAATGCCCTAACTTCGCATCAATAATCGACACAGTCCATTACTAAAAAATTGCACAGCTTGTCTCTTCTTTTTACCAAATAAAATTGGACCATTATCAAAAAACAAGAAATTTTTCCAATTACGGCTAAACACCCCCCAAGTCGTTTCAATCACTTCATCGCTGTGATAACAGAACAATACTTTCGTGTCACTGCCCCAATGCCCAACGTGACTCAAAATATCTTCTGGCAGACTTTCTTCATTAGATTCCCAACAAGATTCCCAATGAACACTTTCCTTTTGATGGATATCTAAATTTAACCAATCCGACTCAGTGAAATGATCAGGGTGCAAGTGATCTTCACTAACATAATCACGCCAAATATTATTCGCAAACTCCACCGACAAAACACGAATTTCATTCAAGTCTTCAGGAGAAACTTTAGGGTCATCGCGCTTAAAAGCCCATGCTTTTTTGAACGCATTAAAATCAGAATACTGCATACAGAAGGTTGTATCTCTCTCTTACACTTCATATCGTATAAACAGCCACTTACCTCCCAAGATAAAGCACGAAAATAAGGACCAAGAATCAAAATACCCGCTACCATACCGAATGCATTAACAACTATCAATAAGAGCACCCTTTCAGAAATGGGGCCCCTCTTGGATAAATGAAATATAGAAACCAGCAAATAGATGAGAAAAATTCACCTTTTATGTGAGAAAGCATCGTTTGTAGATTATCTCATCCTTTCATATTATGAGGTTGTTGTAATAAAACAACATTTTAACTTCATAGTATTTTAGGAGCTTAACATGGATACTCAAGAAAAATACGAAGCGTTATTGGCTGACTGGGGTTTTGACGGTACCGAATTCAAAAATACCAAAAAAACTTATGCGTTCATAGCCAAACAAAGCAAAGCAGCCATTGTATGGCTAGTCTCTGCCCGTGCAGCAGCAAGCGAAAACACCGTTAGAAATCGCTTTACTACGCAGTTTTAAATAAAAAGTACGGTATTGATGGGGTAAAAAAAATAATTAACCCTTTATCAATTACTTTTTAACATACTTTAATGACACTGAATGCCTTTCTAAACACCCACATTCTCAACCTCTCTTCAACAAATTACATACAATCAATACACCGCTCTTCTACCCATTTGTTCATACACTTTTACTATTTCGTAAAAAAGAAACAAGAATTTCTCCACCTCTAAGTACGAATAACGTAACATTAGATCACTAATATTCACTTGCCCAATTTGTAATTTAAGAGACTGTATTATGTACGAAGCCATAATCTTCGACTGTGATGGTGTGATTGTCGATACTGAAAACATGATCAATAAAATTTTCCAAGAAGAGCTAGCTATATTAGGTCTTAACCTTACCCATAAAGAGATGGATCACTATTTTAGTGGATATGCCGCTACCGCCAACCTAATCACCATTGCTGAATTATTAAACGCTCCGGTGCCTGATGGGTTCAGTGAAAAAGTACAAAGCCGCTTTAAAGACGCCATGACAGAAAGCCTCACGCCTATTCCCGGAATAATAGAGTTACTCAAAAAAGTTAAATGCCCTTTTGCAATGGCAACCAACTCCAGAACCGAGTCACTTAAATTCAAACTGACTAAAATAGGCTTGTTAGACACATTCAAAGTTCGCTTTTGCGTTGAAGACGTAGAAAACCCAAAACCAAGCCCAGACCTTTATTTAAAAGCAGCAGAGGCATTGCAGATTGAACCACAGCATTGCATTGCGATTGAGGATTCGGTCGCAGGCATCACGGCAGCAGCAAGTGCAGGCATGACGGTATACGCGTACAGCGCATCGATGGACAAGGAAGCACAACTCAATGCTGGCGCAGCACTGACATTCGACTCCATGAAAGAATTGGAAACGCTACTGAGTCTATAACATACAAACACAGAACGACGGTCAGATAGTAAACCGTCGCTCTTACCTATTACCTCTTACACCTTACAAAAGCCTGTTACTTCTTCAGTTGCTTCAATAATGTCTTAGGCAAATCAGTGATCACCAACGAATTGGTCTCTTCATCAAAGCGAATAGACTCGCCCAGTAGAGCACTGTCAAAACTCAAGGTGAGCGCACGTGAACTACCAGAATAACGGGTCAATTTTTTCAGTGCGGCCTTTTCAACAAACATGTCTCGATCCAAGGCAAAACTCTCTGATTCGGCAATTTCCATAAACAATCCAGCGTCATCAGGAGAAAAGCGCTCTTCCACTTCTTTCGCCATTTCGACCAAATCGAGGCGCTCATTCTCATCCGCTTTTTCTAAACACAACTCAGAGACAACACGTTTTAGCTCGTTGGCTTTTGGTGTCGGCAAGGATTTCATTTCACAATACGCCGACGTTACGTCCACCAGTTTACGGGTTTCTTTTGCCGTCACTTTTGGTTCATCACACCCGATAAAACGAGTAAAGTAATCACTTTCTACTTTATTCGCACGACCAAAACGAAATGAGATATAACGACTTTCATCTTGTGATGCCCACGCAGACAAATTAATCCGCATGGCCATATGCAATTTTTCTAATTCGATCTGTTCAATTTGCGCCAAGCTTAAATCCGCATTAAGGATCATGCCCTGCTTACGCTTTAATAAAACAATGAAAAGAAAATGCGTATCATGCAATTCATAATGGTTAAACCACAACAACCCACCTTCTGCCTCTTCAACGTCACCAATACAAGAGACAAAATCCGAAGCACACGCTTTTGAAAACGCGGCAAAATCATTGAAACCATTTTCACCATAAAACTGAGTCAGCAACGTCGGTAGCTTTGCCCCCGTCTCACTGCCCTGTGGATTGGTAAACTGCCCTGTGTTCATCCCAGAACGATTAAACAGGCTACCCACCTGCTCCGCCAGCACCTCAGCTTGGGCATCTATCGCATTTTCTGTCGGTCTCGCAACCAGCACCGCTTTACTTGAACCCGCGTTTTTTTGTACTTCATGTACAATTAAGTTTGCAATTGACATTGCCCCCCCCCTAAAAAATCGAAGAAAATATATACAAATTACAGTAATTTTACTGTATTGTAGAACGTTAACCCAAAACATTAACCATGAAATAATCTGTTGATACATTATGACAAAACTTCCAACAACCAAAAGAGAAACTCGTGCTGAGATAAATGCTCAAATCGAAGAGTTCTTAAAATCTAAGGGAGAAATCACTCAAGCGAATATGGGTGAGTCTGGATTAGTGGATGGCAAGTATAACACGAGCCATGTTGGATTTACTGGGCCAAAACAAACAAGAACGCCATTGAATTACGTTGTCGCCACATTAGCACTACGCAAACAGCAGAAATACAATAACCTCCCTAAGACAACCACCAATAACAGCCCTAAAAGAAAAGTAATCTACGACGACTTCGGAGACCCTATCAGGTGGGTGTGGGAAGAGTAACCTACTGATCACCGTTATTTCTAACCATAACGAAACTTCTCTATAGTCATCCTTGAATAATAGACCAAAAGCAACCCCTCTCGACATAAAAAACATTGATGCACATTGACATATAAATACATCAAGATAGTTTTGTTTTCATCATGAGTTGTACGTAATTCTGATGTTAACTAAAAAATGGACCTTAAGGATTATCATGAAAATATTAAATTTATCTCTTCTTTCTTAGTCGTATTAAGCACTCAAAGTTCTGCGGAACAGTTCCAAATACAAAAAGATATACAACCATATAGAATGTTAGTACTAAGTGCTGCAGGAGGAATCTCGGGAGCTTCAGCCTCAGTTTCAGGCTTTGATTTAGATAGGATTGAGATACCTTACTATCAACGCAAAGGCAAAATTACTGGCGTCGAATACACAACAGCAAGCTACCCTGCCCCTAATGAGATTGTAGAAATTTGTTATGTTCGTCCCTATCGTATAGATCCTCTTTTTTGCGATAGTGATATTGCTCCAAATTCTACAGGTATAACACATAGATTCGATGGCCAGGAATTTGCACCGGGAATAGAAATTAAAATTATTCATAGAGTTGACTCTACAGGGGAACTGCATTACTCGGCTCCAAACAGAATGGAAAGTGTAACAATCCATTACGACAGCTATAGATAACTTAAACATTGCCTTACATTAAATACGTGTAAGGCATTTTCTACTATTTCAATTCAAATATTACCAGGAATAATATATGGATATAAAAGGATTTATTACAGAAAACAGTAGCAAGATACCAATTACGACAAATAATCAGAAGCCACCTGAAATAGTAAAGAGCTTACGTTCTGACAATTCAATCTCGTCATTTTCTCAAAAATTAGCCAAGGCAGAGACTTCGATTAATGACAGTAAATTAAAAAATTTACCACCCTCTGAGTTACGAGACATTCTGAATACAATAAAAGAAACACCTTACTCAAATACGCTTGATGATTCACCTCTACTTAAACTGCCTAAACCACAATTAGAGTCGGTGATTTTTGACATTAGCGATTCCTTTTCAAGTTCTGAAAAGCGTTTAGCATTAGATACATGGTACTCAATAGAGGATGATTGGGTAAAAAGTTTGTTTAATAGTCATTTGTCTCTCGCCAATAATTCAGACTTGTCACCTACGATATCTAACGATTTTCAATCTCGCCAGCAATCCATATCACCTTTTGAAAAAGCGCTCCTCCCTGAGGATTATGAGAACCTGTTAAATGAACGCTTTAATAGCTTGAACACAATTCCCGAACCAAGCAGTTCTAAAGGGTACGATTTGATGATCGAGGAGTTTTACGGCGGAGTCATAAAACCGCCTGTTAGCGGTGTAAATGGCATGGGAAGAGATAAAGTACTGCTTCCTCTGACTGAGTTCTTAACAACGAAAGACCGTGAGCTTTTTGGTGAAATGTTTGCCTATGCAGAGAAAGAGAATATTGATTTTAAACACTTAAGAAGTTTAGCAACAGATTTAGGTCGTTATCGCCAACATAACGATGGAAAGCTATCAGGAGGTTTTAATACTGGGCATTTCGATCTTGAAGGACATCAACTCACTGTCAGCTTTATTCCTGAAGATGAAGCAATTGTTGAGAGGGTCTCAAACAGCGACGCTCTCGATTCGACCAAACTTGATAAGAAATTTCTTAATCATCTACTAGACCCCAGTTTTGGCGCATTAATGCACTCTACTGATTTTGAGTTTTTAGAACACATGATTCATATTTTTAGTGATGAAGGATCAACAAGTGAAAGTTCAGAAGGACGCTTTGCAAACTACACCACCTCTTCTAAAGAAGGCAATAAAGGCATTATTCACACTTCTGAGGAAGTTGTCTTTACATTACCAGAACCTGTTTTCAAAGTAGTGAATGGCGTAGGGATCATAACGCCGAAAGGAATAGCAGAAGGGTTTAAACCAAATAACAGTATGGAATTGGATAACAACCTATTCCCCTACTTGATGAACACTCAATTTAATTCTCTTAATTCGTTACTTCTTCTATTAGACGATCATAAAAAGAATAAAGAGCCTTCATCAATAGAATTACTTTATGAATAAGTAATTAAAAGAAGTAATCTACACAAGCAATATAGATTACTTCTTTTTAAAACTTTCTTAAATCACCCAAGCATCTCTTTAGATAAATACATTATTTCCTTGTTTTGAAATTCAGCTTTGCGTGAAAATACGCTACCATCATTGCCATACACATTATGGAGAGAACCATGTCTATTCGTTATTTACACGCGATGATTCGCACTAACCTACCAGAAGAAAGCCACACGTTTTACACACAAGGTTTAGGATTAATCAAAACACGCCAGTATGACAGTGAAAAAGGCCGCTTCTCCCTTATCTATTACGCAACAGAAGAAGGTGCACCAGAAGTAGAGCTCACACACAACTGGGATCATAGAGAGTACGATAATGGCGATCAATTCGGCCATTTAGCCTTTGAAGTCGCGGATATTTACCAAGTTTGCCAAACCCTAAGCGATCAAGGCGTCACTATTTTACGCCCGCCAAGGGACGGCCATATGGCATTTATTAAAGACCCTAACGGTATCTCCATCGAGCTACTACAAGAAGGCAAAAGCCTTGAAGCGCAAGAACCTTGGGCCTCAATGGAAAACACAGGAAACTGGTAAAAAACAACCAACCCACTTGATACAAGTGGTTTTGATCATTTTCGTGGCGTCACGAAAATGATCAATTCAGAGAAAGAGATAATGCCCTTCTTTTAACATTTCGTTCATATCCTGCTGAGTGTGCACAATCAGCCCAAGTGGTGCTTTGATTCTACGGGCGATTTTATTTTCCACCACGTACCAGACTTCGTACGCCTTTACCAAGGCAATTTGATTCACAATTATCAATATATCGTAATCACTCACATAACCATTCGCCGTATCATTCACCCACGTGCCTTTTGCACAACTACCAAATAAAATGATCTTATTAATACCGTACTTAGCCCGCTTACCCGACCCGTCCTACATAAAATCATCAAGCACATCTCGGATGATGTTCGCGATGGTTTCAATGTCTTGCAATTTACGTTCTGACAAGGGCCTAAATGTGAAACCACATAGCTAATGCATGACCAACCGTGATTGCTTTTAGCGCATCACGGTGGCTTGTACTGTCAAATTGATGGGCTGCCGTATTGCCTAATCCTAAATTCAGATAATAAGTGCGACACTGCTAATCAGGTGTAGAAGAAGCCAACTGCTGAAGTTGGTACACTTCTTTTCACCACAAAACTAAGCAGTACCAACATGAATTATCACCAGTTGACCGAAGGCAAAAGATACCAGATTTCTGCTCTTTTAGGGCAAGAAATATCAGTGGCAAATATTGCACGTACACTAAATTGTCATAGAGCTACGATTTATCGTGAGTTAAAGCGGAAT
>NZ_JBLIXL010000012.1:0-89093 GCF_047525455.1 Marinomonas phycocola | reverse complement strand
ATCAAGACCTCCTAGAAATATTGATTCAGCCACTGACAAAATGGTCATCGCCGATGGTAGTGTGGCATTCGCCATGTGGCTCTTTATGAAAGGAACGAGGTCGTCGTCAAGTTTCAATTAGAAAGCCCTGATAGGTTATCCTGTCAGGGTTTTTTTTGGTTCAGAGATTGAAGTTCGGTTGAATTTCAAGACAGTGCATCAAGACCTCCTAGAAATAATTATACTACCCCATAAAGTGTGTCCGAGGGGGATATAAAAGGCGCCCCTCTTTCGTTAAATTTAATTTTGCCGATCAAAAAACAAGCAAAAACGAGAAAGACTATGGATAATTTAAAGCTAAACCTCCAAAAAATACAAGTTGCTATTGAGCAATTAACGGCTCAGCCACAAGGTTTGAATTAATGGAGATGGCGCTGAATAGTTTGATGAAGATTGAGCGACAAACATATCTGGATGCCGCTGAAACGGGTAATAAAGTCAACGGTTACCGTGCCGTAAACTGTGTTACCAACAATGCAAAACTGAGCCACTCCAACAATTGAAATCTGATCCAGTTGTATAGTTATAGAGTTTGTCATGAGGCACTATAGTCGCAAAAGTCTCATAGGTTATTAATTTGTTTTAAAGTATTTGAAGGCAAAAAAGGAATATTACGTTGCATCCAGTTTCTATTTTAATTCATGTTCCAAACCTTGATGTAGGGCTAGATTGGTATAAAAATGCGTTTCCAATGGCTACTGTGAAATCTGTAGCTGCATTTAACTTTACTGTTTTAGATTTAAATGGTTTCTGTATTGAAATAGTTCAAGCAGATGAGAAAGTAGGCTCAGGAAAATGTGGCACTGTCATGTATTGGTCTGTTGATGATTTTGAACAAGCCCTAATTCATTTTGAAGAGCTAGGAGCGAGATGCTATCGTGGTCCAATGAAAATCGAAGATGGGTTGAGGATGTGTCAAGTAGAAGACCCTTTTGGGAACTTAATAGGGCTGCGTGGCAAGTGATGATGGATCTGTAATTTATGATATTACTTTAAAAAATATTTAACATTTATGTATTAAATGATGGTATGTCGCCTGACTCACCTGAAAGGTCGAATATCCGTGACAATACAAAACCATTTCTGATTGCTTGATAAATATCGCGCAAATGGCTTAGACGAAAAGGGAATTCAAAAAGAGGATACAGTTTTTAACTCTACCGTTAGCTTTCGAGGAACTCGTATTTTAGGAAAAAGCAGCGTTCGACGTCATAGACCGTATTTTCTATTAGCGAAGAGCAGCCACAGTTGAGTTGTTTTTATCCAGCGGTACTTATCTTCAGCAACGTATATGTTGTCTGTTTCTTCAGTGCATCCTGTTTCCCAATGTATTTATGCTTTAGTTGGAGGCTCTTTGATATTGGTGTCTTTATGGTTATTGTCTTCGGCATTTTGGTCATTGTTTGACAGTTTTCATTAATTCATAATGCGATTTCAAGCTCCTTTAGTGTTGTTTTGATGATTACCTTAGGCTTGGCTATTTTTGATTTTGGAAAGACGATTCTTGAGGAAGAAGTGTTAGTGAGTATAGACATAAATCACTATAATTCGACGAGATGGACCATTATGCGCTTTATGTCTGCCATCATTATAGCTGTTTCTATTGAAGCGTTATTGCTGATGCTTAAGTCGGTGTTAAATCCAAATATAGACCAATTAATGAATGGTGTTTGGATGCTATGGTCTGGTGTGGGCCTGCTAGCAGGGTTAGGATTGTATTTAAAATTAAGTCGAGATACTTGGAAAGTGTAAGGTGATGAGTGAACGTATAGTAATAAAACCTGTTATATATTGCATCGTCCCTCTATTAAATGGCTTGATATCGAGCTATCTATAACCATAAATAGATTACAAAGTTCATTATATAAGGTCGAAGTTATGTCAGAGTTATTGAAAAAGCTAGAATGGCGTTATGCAACGAAACAAATGGATGTGTCTCGCCCTGCGGAACAAGAAAAAGTAGATCGCATCCTTGAGGCCATTCGTCTAACTGCAACCTCAAGTGGCTTACAGCCGTATGAAGTGATTGTTGTTAAAAATGCAGAATTGAAAGAAGCAATTAAACCGCATGCATGGAATCAGAGCCAGATTACTGATTGTTCACACCTTTTGGTGTTTGCAGCATGGGATAACTACACCGAAGATCGTGTCAATATGATGTTTGATTTAGTAAATGAAGAACGTGGCTTTATGAACGAGGGGTGGGAAAACTATCGCCAAATGATACTGGGTTTATATCCTAAACGTGATGCTCAAATAAACTACGAACATGCTGCTCGTCAAGCGTATATAGGTCTGGGTACGGCTTTGATTGCCGCAGCAGAAGAAGGTATAGACAGTACTCCAATGGAAGGCTTTGTACCTGAAGAAGTCGATGCAATTCTTGGTTTAAAAGAACGTGGCTTACGTTCAGTTATTCTATTACCACTTGGCTACCGTGCGAACAAAGGCGATTGGTTGGTCAATTTGAAGAAAGTGCGTCGTTCTTCCGAGAATTTCATTATCGAAATGGATTAGATTAGGCTCGTTCAGAGTTTGATAACGAGTATATAAAAATGCCGTAATAACAGACGTTATTACGGCATTTTTATATTTTGGACTCTCTAAATTTTGCAATGGGATTACCGTCTCAAGTGCTTTTTTCTGCTACTGGTGGATAAATAGCAGAAAGTGATATGCATCATTCTTCGTCATAATGAGATTAATTCTTAAATGGGGTGGATTTATTCTATCTTTTTAGTGATAATGATTATCATTAATTGTGTTTGTTTTTCTGAAGGAGTGAATGAAGTGCATAACTGGGAAAATTTAACTAGACAGGCTAATAAAGCGTACTCCAATCATGCGTTTTTGGATGCCATTGAATTGAATCGTCAGGCTCTAAATCAAGCAGAGCAGTCGTTTGAGTATGATTTCTCTCAAGATCCAGAATCTGCTATTGCTGCTGCAACGGTGAGTTTTTTCAATATCGCAGAGTCCTATACCGCATTAGGGGATTATATTTCGGCGAATACTCAATATGAAAACGCAGTCAATTTTCTGCAGTCTCTTACGGATAGAGCTGATTTAGTGGATGAACAAAGAGATCTCATTGTGAGAACTGCAGGCCATATTCGCTTCGAGTGGGACATGTTTACTCAAAGTTATGGTAAAGCGTTTGCTTTACAAAGTAAGGATTTGATGAAGGTGGTTTCACATACTGTAATTCGTTCAAAAAATGTCATACATCACTAAGTAACGTACAACGGAATAAGGATGGGTTTAATGAAAAATACAGTAGCGATGACAGTGTTAATTGGATTAATGACAGCGTTCAGCCAATTTAGCCAAGCTCATCCTGGACATGATCATTCTCATTGGTCCAGTGATCCGATTCATATTATTACCTTGGCGATTGTGGGCTCTGTTCTCACTGGAGCGTTTGTCTACAACCAATTTATCTTAAAACCAAAAAAGCAAAAGCAGCAGGAGGCACACCATGATGCATAGTTTGATGAGCACCATTGATAAGATAATTGGCTTCAAAACAGCTCAGGCACATTGTGATATCCCTTGTAAAATCTACGATCCTGCTACCGCTCAATTGGCAGCATTGAGCTGTGTTCGCTTGATGGATCTTATTAAAGAAATAGAAGATAAAGACAGTCTGTCTGTTGCTGATTATACTCAAATTGCACGTTTAGTGAGTGAAAAAGAGTCCGCGGGTACAGAAGTAAAAGATGCAATCCGTATTATTTGGGGAGATTACTTTAAAACTCCACAATTTGAACAAGTCCCTCATATACATGATCTTACTCATAGCATTATGTTGCAGGCATCTAAGTGCAAACAGAACATTGATAGAACAGAAGGCGAAAAGTTGGTGGAATTGATCAATATCTTTGCAGACGCTTTTTGGCTAACCAAAAACATACCTACTTACCGAGCGATCTGTCCTTATCCACCAGCGTTAGACATTGTATATCCAGACTTAAAGAACTGAAAAGTTGCTAAAAGCGATAATAGTAAATAAGGAGAGTGGATGTTTCGATTTATTAAAATTCAAGGTGAGAGCATGTCTCCTCGCCTATATGATGGGGATTTTGTCCTTATAAGTCGTTTTTATTGGAGGTTAACTGTCGGTCAGCTTGTGGTTGTGGATCATGATATCTATGGGTTTATTGCGAAAAAAGTACTTCATATTTCTCCTGATGGACAACTTTGGCTTGGAGGTGAGAATGCTAAAAGCCTTAAGCCTGAGCGTATTGGTTGGGTGTCACCGAGTCGCGTAGTTGGAAAAGTACTGTGGTGTATTTCTTCTAATAAAGACGCTGAGCAGTCTATAAATGACAATGAACCAACCTCGTAGAACAAGGTAAAAAAGCGATTAGAGGGACGTCAATAATCACTTAGGTATGTAAGTAGTACTATTTATTAAAGCGTATTTTCACTCAAATACGGCGTTTTTATTCTATTTATTGTTGCCGCTGTACCGCTGCAATAAACAAAATATATTGATTCTGGGCTCTGGCTTGGTGATTTCCTCCAGCCTCCCATTTCTTGAAACTCCTTTAGTGTACAGCGACCATTCTTAGTCAATTTCTCCGTTATGGATGCAAAAATATTTTATCTTCCTTTGGCAAGAGCGACTTTAGAACCATTTTTGCGCTTAAGTTGACCGCTGATCCAGTAGCCTGCTTCGATCATTTTGTCGAGATTAATACCTGTTTCAATACCAAGCCCTTGCAGAAGATAGAGCACGTCTTCAGATGCCACATTTCCCGATGCACCTTGAGCATAAGGGCAACCGCCAAGACCTGCAACGGAAGAATCAATGATGCTAATGCCTTCTTCAAGTACAGCGTATAAATTCCCGAGTGCTTGACCATAGGTGTCGTGAAAATGTGCCGCGAGCTTGCTCATTGGAACATCACGTGACACTGCTTCTAACATGAGTTTGGCATTACGAGGCGTGCCTGTACCAATGGTGTCGCCTAATGAAATTTCATAGCACCCCATATCATAAAGTTGTTTAGCAACTCGGGCGACGACTTCTGGCTCTACCGCACCTTGATATGGGCAGCCTAAGACGGTCGATACGTAACCGCGAACTGGAATTTGATGGCGGTTAGCCAGTTCAATCACAGGCTCGAAACGCACTAAACTTTCTTCAATAGAACAGTTGATGTTCTTCTGAGTGAATGCTTCTGAGGCCGCACTAAAGACCGCAATTTCATTGGCTTGGGCCGCGATGGCATTTGCTGCGCCTTTTAAATTGGGCGTAAGAGCCGAATAAAGAATGCCTTCCCGACGTTTAATTCCCTGCATTACTTCTTTTGCATCGGCCATTTGCGGTACCCATTTAGGGGACACAAAACTAGCGGCTTCAATATGGGTAAGACCGGTATGGCTGAGTCGATGAATCAGCTCCAACTTTATCTTTGTTGGCACCATGCCACCAAAAACATCACTGGATTCATTTTGCAGCCCATCACGGGGGCTCATTTCAACAAGTTTTACATTCGATGGAAAAGCCATAATTAAGACTCCTCTCCATCAAAGTTCAGAGACAGTAATTCTGCTCCGTCATTTACCAGTTCTCCAGCATGGAAAAAGATTTCTTCTACCGTCCCGTTTTTAGGGGCTTTGATTGCATGTTCCATTTTCATGGCTTCAACGATGACTAACGTTTGTCCTTGTTTTACGATTTGATTTTTTTCCACTAAAACAGCAACAACAGAACCATTCATAGGGGCGGTTAAGCTGCTTTCTGAACGGCCTTCTTGTTGCTCAAAGGTCTCTACAAAACGAGTAGAGGAATAACGTTGCCCGCCACTGAACAGCATTAAATTATGGTCTCTTAATGAACCAAAAACGTGTGTCCGATAGCCATTAATAACGGCGTTCAGGCGGTCTTCTTGGAAGTTGGCTTCTACTGTGAAAGTTTGCTCTTTATAGGTTATTTGATACGAAGACGTCACACCCGAGTCATTGCTAACAATGGCAAGGTCATGTGTTTCCCCAGCAATCACCAAGCGTAAGGATTGAGTGAAAACGGAATTTAAGCGCCAGTTATGATTCGATACAAAAGGAGAGGAGTGGTCTACCACGGATGCATTTTCAGATTGGGTTTTTAAGAAGAAACAAGCCGATAAAATAAGCTGTTGCTCTGTCTCCAAAACGTATTTGGGTGTTAAATCGGCCTGATGTATATCGATAAAGTTGGTGGTCAAATCCGCCGCGCGAAAGGCATTGGAATCGGACAAGGTATGAAGAAATCCAAGATTGGTGGTTACTCCATCGATGCGGTAATGTTCCAGTGCTTGTACCATGCGCTCAATGGCTCGTTCGCGGTTTTCATCCCAGACAATTAATTTAGCGATCATAGGGTCGTAGTGAATGCTTACTTCGTCACCTTCGACGACACCTGTGTCCACACGTACGTGGCGGTTATCGAGTGGTGTTTTTAAATACTGCAGTGTGCCTGTTGCGGGTAAAAAATCATTATTTGGGTCTTCTGCATACACTCGTGCTTCTAAAGCATGACCGTGCAGAGTAATTTGATTTTGTTGTAATGGTAACGGCTCTCCATAAGCAATGCGTAATTGCCATTCAACCAGATCTTGCCCAGTGATCATTTCTGTGACTGGGTGCTCGACTTGCAAGCGGGTGTTCATTTCCATAAAGAAGAAAGAACCGTCTACGTCGTAGAGAAATTCAACGGTACCTGCACCCACGTAATCAATGGCTTGAGTGGCTTTAACGGCCGACTCTCCCATGGCTTTGCGTGTTTCAGGGGCTAGGTTTGGTGCAGGGGCTTCTTCTAACACTTTTTGGTGACGACGCTGAATTGAGCAATCCCTTTCTGAAAGGTAAACACCGTTCCCATGGGTATCACAAAATACTTGGATTTCAACATGACGAGGTTGAGTGAGGTAACGTTCAATCAACATATCCGAATTGCCAAAGGCGTTTTGAGACTCTCGTTTTGCAGCGGAAAGGGCTTCTTCAAATTCTTCGATCTTTTCAACAACGCGCATCCCTTTACCGCCACCACCAGCAACGGCTTTAAGTAGTAGGGGGAAGCCGCATTTTAGCGCTTCTTCACGCAATACATCAGGCGATTGATTATCCCCATGATAACCCGGAACAAGAGGAACGCCAGCTTTTCCCATGATGGCTTTCGCCGCCGATTTTGACCCCATTGCCGCAATGGCGGAAGCAGGAGGCCCGATAAATACCACGCCATTTTTAGCGCAGTCTTCGGCAAAATGTGTGTTTTCAGATAAGAATCCATAACCTGGATGAATGGCTTGAGCACCGCTTTTTAAGGCAATGTCGAGAATCTTGTCTTGACGTAAATAGCTTTCAGAGCTGGGTGCCGGGCCGAGTAAAAAAGCTTCATCTGCCAGCGCAACATGGCGCGAATGGCGGTCGGCTTCGGAATAAACAGCGACACAACGAATTCCCATTTTTTGTGCAGTTTGGATAACACGACAAGCGATTTCGCCTCTATTAGCAATCAGTATTTTACGAAACATGTTATTTCTCCTTCGAAACCCAAGCTGGACGGCGTTTATTTAAAAAGGCATTTAACCCTTCCTGGCCTTCTTCACTGACACGAATATCGGCGATGCATTGGGTGGTGTGCTGAATCAACTTTGTGGATATGTCTTGCTGACTTACACTGAAAATCAATGTTTTCGAGGCCTTGGTGGCTTGCGGGCTGTTTTGACTCAGCTGTTGAATCATTGTCTCTGCGGCGTCGTTTAATGCATCGAACGAGTCGAGTACCTTATGAACTAGACCTATTTGCAAAGCATCGGCCGAGCTCATGACTTCCGCTGTGAGGAAAAAGCGTCGAGCTTGACGTTCACCAATAGCACGAATGACATAAGGGCTAATGGTGGCAGGTGTTAAGCCTATTTTGACTTCACTGAGGCAAAAGCGAGCATTATCTTGAGCTAACACAATGTCGCAACACGCGGCTAAACCAACTGCACCACCATAAGTAGCACCTTGAATTAAGGCAATGGTGGGGCAGCGGAAGTGGTTCAGTGCTCTCATTAGTTCGGCCAATTTCGCCGCGTCTTGTAGGTTATCCGCATGGCTGTTCTGTGCCATGCGTTTCATCCAACTTAGGTCGGCCCCGGCGGAAAAATGTTTACCATTGGATTTGAGTACGAGAATGCGTGTCTGTGGATTCCTCTCTGCTTCATCGAGTTTATCCAACATCTTTTGAATGATCGCATCATCAAAGGCATTGTGCTTTTCTGGGCGATTTAAAATAAGCTCGGCAACCCCTGCCTGAGGGTAATGCAAGAGGACATGTTGTTCTGAGTCAATCGCTTGATTGGAGTGTTCAGTATGTGTTGTCATAGTGTGTGCCTCCGATTACATACGGAACACGCCGAAACGTGTCTCATTTTGTGGGCGATTTTGCGTTGCTGCAAGACTCAGTGCGACGATACTGCGAGTTTGGGCTGGGTCAATCACGCCGTCATCCCAAAGGCGACCACTGGCGTAGTAGGGATGGCCTTGATGTTCATAGGTATCGATAATAGGTTGTTTGAATTCGGCTTCGTCCGCTTGGCTCCACTCTTTACCATCTCTGGTTAACTTGTCTCGGCGTACGGTTGCCATAACGCCAGCCGCTTGCTCACCTCCCATCACGGATATACGAGCATTGGGCCACATCCAAAGGAAATCAGGATTGTAGGCACGACCACACATACCATAGTTGCCAGCACCAAAGCTGCCACCGATTAAAACGGTGATTTTAGGCACGTTCGCACAAGCCACAGCCATAACCATCTTAGCACCATGTTTGGCGATGCCTTCAGACTCGTACTTTTTACCCACCATAAACCCCGTGATGTTCTGCAGGAAGAGTAGCGGGATGTTACGTTGACAGCAAAGTTCAATAAAATGCGCGCCTTTTTGGGCCGACTCACCAAAGAGAATGCCGTTGTTGGCAATGATTCCCACAGGCATACCATGAACGTGAGCAAAGCCGGTGACTAAGGTCATTCCGTAAAGTTGTTTGAACTCATCAAATTTAGAATCATCCACAATACGTGCGATTACTTCACGTACATCAAAGGGTTTACGCAAGTCAGTACCGACAATTCCATATAACTCTTTAATGTCAAATCGAGGTTCTACAGGCGTTTTATTGGTGGCTTTTAATGCTTGGGCAGCATGGGTATTTTTGTAATTTAAATTGGCGACGCAACGGCGAGCAATCTGTAAGGCATGTTCGTCGTTTTCAGCATAATGATCGGCCACACCAGACGTCCGGCAATGCACATCGGCACCGCCTAAGGCTTCTGCTGTCACCACTTCACCGGTTGCGGCTTTTACTAAAGGTGGGCCAGCTAAAAAGATGGTACCTTGATTCCGCACAATGATGGATTCATCGGCCATGGCAGGAACATACGCACCGCCAGCGGTACACAAACCCATTACGACTGCAATTTGCGGAATGCCTTTTGCTGACATACGAGCTTGATTGTAGAAGATACGACCAAAATGATCACGGTCAGGAAACACGTCGTCTTGTTGAGGTAAATTAGCGCCACCCGAATCAACAAGGTAGATACAAGGAAGGTGATTTTGCTCTGCAATCTCTTGTGCGCGTAAGTGTTTCTTCACGGTAAGAGGGAAGTAGGTGCCACCTTTAACCGTCGCATCGTTAGCGACAATCATGCATTCCACTCCATTGATTTGGCCAACACCCGCAACGACACCTGCCGCTGGAATAACATCGTCATACACTTGGTAAGCGGCCAGTTGACCAATTTCTAAAAAGGCACTGCCTTCATCAATCAGGTGGTTAATACGGTCTCTGGGTAAAAGTTTACCACGAGAAAGATGGCGCTCTTGATAAGACGGGCCACCACCTTGAAGGATGGAATGAATTTTTTCGTGTAAGTCGGTTACGACTTCGGACATGCTTGCGGCATTGGAGAGAAACTCTGCGGAACGAACCTGTATCTTGCTTTGTAAAATGGGCATTGTCGTGCTCCTGTATCTAGAAAATGGTCTCTAGATCAATCAGTCTAGATGAATGGGGCTTGATCAAAAGAGCAAAGCGGGTTTTGAGCCGTTATTTTTTGAATAACGACTCAAACCAAGCCATGTTTCAATCACAGTGTTTAGAATGCTTTTTCCGCTTATTGTCCTTTTATATGTCCCTTGAATAAGGTGACTAAAGTGCTCTTTAATCTTGTTGTTGGTGAACACTTTAGACACAAGCAGGGGAGTGATTAGCAAAGCCAATCGCATCGTAAAAGAGGTCGTGATTATTTGTCTAGATACAGCTCACGGCCGATCAACATACGACGAATTTCCGAGGTGCCAGCGCCAATTTCATACAGCTTAGCGTCACGTAATAAACGGCCTGTAGGGTATTCATTGATATAGCCATTACCACCGAGTAATTGGATGGAATCCAGTGCCAATTGAGTCGCCATTTCGGCAGAGTACAAGATGGCACCCGCTGCATCTTTACGCGTTGTTTCACCACGGTCAGCGGCCATGGCCACCATATAAACGTACGATTTTGCAGCGTTCATGCGTGTGTACATGTCCGCAAGTTTGCCTTGAACCAATTCGAATTCACCAATGGCTTTGCCAAATTGTTTACGATCACGAATGTAAGGCACAACCACATCCATAGCGGCCTGCATAATGCCTAATGGCCCACCAGAAAGAACCAAACGCTCGTAATCTAAGCCGCTCATCAGCACTTTAACGCCGCCGTTTAACTGACCAAGGATGTTTTCTTTTGGCACTTTGCAATCTTGGAAAACCAATTCGCAGGTATGGGAACCGCGCATACCGAGCTTGTCCAATTTCTGAGCTTGAGTGAAGCCTTCGCTGTCTCGCTCAACGATAAAGGCCGTAATGCCTTTTGAAGCTGCATGTAAGTCGGTTTTCGCGTAAATCACATAAACATTGGCATCCGGCCCGTTGGTGATCCACATTTTATTGCCATTCAATACGAAATGATCACCCGCATCACGGGCGTGCAATTTCATGGAAACAACGTCTGACCCAGCGTTTGGCTCTGACATGGCTAACGCGCCAATGTGTTCACCGGAAACCAGCTTAGGCAGGTATTTCTCTTTTTGCTCTTGAGTACCATTTTTATGGATTTGATTCACACACAAGTTGGAATGAGCACCATAAGACAAGGCAACGGAAGCCGATGCACGGCTTAATTCCTCCATGGCGATGACGTGGGCAAGATAGCCCATATCTGCACCACCAAACTCTTCTTTGACCGTGATGCCTAGAAGACCCATGTCCCCCATTTTTCGCCATAACTCATTTGGAAACAGGTTGTCGTGGTCAATTTGTTCAGCTCGAGGCGCGATTTCAGCAGCGGCAAATCCATTTATATGGCTACGAAGCATGTCGATGGTTTCGCCAAGGCCAAAGTTGAGTTCGGAATATTGTGAGATCATGTTATCTACCTATTTTTATTCTTGTTTCAGGTATTCGTATTCTTTTACGATTAGCTTGCATCTAATGCTGTGGTATTAGATTTCGTATTGTTTAATTCGCTACGTTTCAGTTCCTCAAGAGCGGATTGGCATCGCTGTTCAGCGTTTTCTATCTCAATTTGTGTCATTTTTAAATCTTCAAATTGCTGTTCTAATTGTGCTTTTTTCGATTTCAGATTTTCTAACATCTTGACAAGTTGGCGTTCGCTGCCACTTGGCGTTTCGTCCCAAAGGTCAAACAGTTCTCTTGATTCGGCTAAGGAAAACCCCAAACGCTTGCCACGTAAAATCAGCTTTAAACGGACTCGGTCTTGTGGGTGATAAATACGAGTTTGACCTTTGCGTTCAGGATGCAATAACCCCTGATCTTCATAGAAACGAATACTGCGAGTCGTAATATCGAACTCGGCAGACAAGTCACTGATGCTAAATGTCGGTTTGCGTATTGTCATATTCGTACTCAATTTGAATTTTTTTGTCTAATTGCTTGCTAATAGATTAATCAAGGTTTACGTTTACGTAAAGGTAATTATTAAAAATAATGTATTTTTATTTTTTTGGCGAATCCAAGGCGAAAAATAACAACAAGAGGGTTTGAAAAGTGACGACTAAAAACGAAACAGCAAAGGACGCGATTGTCATTGTTGGCGCAGCACGTACTCCGATGGGTGGTTTGCAAGGTGATTTAAGTTCTGTGCCTTCGCCTGAACTGGGTTCGGTTGTGATAAAGGCGGCGATTGAACGTTCTGGTTTAGTACCAGAGCAAGTCGATGAAGTCATTATGGGTTGTGTTTTGTCAGCGGGCTTGGGGCAGGCTCCTGCACGCCAAGCGTCGTTAAAAGCGGGTTTGTCTTTAGAAACGGGCTGCACCACGATTAATAAAATGTGCGGCTCAGGTATGAAAGCCGTAATGTTGGCGCACGATCAGATCTTGGCGGGTTCTGCGTCTATCATGGTCGCTGGTGGCATGGAAAATATGAGTTTATCTCCTTACTTGTTGCCAAAAGTGCGTGACGGTTTGCGCATGGGGCACGGACAAGTGTTGGACCACATGTTTTTAGATGGACTGGAAGACGCATATGAAGGTGGGTTGATGGGATCCTTTGCCCAGAAAACAGCCGATGAATACCAGCTAACTCGTGAAGCCATGGACCATTTTGCAATTGATTCGTTGGAAAAAGCCAATGCAGCGATTGAAAACGGTTTCTTTAAAGAGGAAATCGCAGCGGTCACCATTCGTGAACGTAAGGGCGAGCGATTGGTTGATGTTGATGAGCAACCAGGCAAAGCCAAACCTGAGAAAATCCCACACCTGCGTCCTGCTTTTGCTAAAGATGGTACAGTCACGGCCGCCAATGCGAGTTCCATTTCCGATGGTGCGTCGGCGTTGGTGCTGATGCGTGAAAGCGAAGCGACAGCCAAAGGGTTGCCTATCATGGCTCGCATTGTGGCGCATTCTACCCATGCTCAAAAGCCCGCAGAATTTACCATTGCGCCTATTGGTGCGATTGAAAAAGTCTTAGAAAAATCCCAGTGGACAAAAGACTCTGTAGATCTGTTTGAAATCAACGAAGCCTTTGCGGTTGTGACGTTATTGGCACAGCAAGGTCTTGAATTAGACATGGAAAAAATCAATGTGCATGGTGGCGCCTGTGCCTTAGGGCATCCCATCGGTTCCAGTGGTTCTCGTGTTCTAGTCAGCTTGATCTATGCTTTAAAGCAACGCAACTTACAACGTGGTGTTGCTTCTTTATGCATTGGTGGCGGGGAAGCCACAGCGGTTGCGATTGAGATGTTGTAAGTCTTACCCAGATGCACAGCGATAAAATAAAAAAACCATGAGAGAGAAAAAACATGACTCAAAAAGTCAAGATGTTAGTCAATGGCGAAATGGTCACAAGCCAAAGCCAAGAGTGGATTCCTGTTACTAACCCAGCGACACAAGAGGTGATTGCACAGGTTCCTAATGCCACTACGGAAGAGGTTGATAACGCCGTTGCCGCTGCGCAAGAGGCGTTTGAATTATGGAAAGACGTCGCGGTATCAGAGCGTGCCCGTGTGATGTTACGTTATCAAGCCTTGTTAAAAGAGCATCAGGATGAAATTGCCGAGTTATTGAGCATCGAAACAGGGAAAACGTTTGATGATGCCAAAGGCGATGTGTGGCGCGGCATTGAAGTCGTAGAGCAAGCGTGCAATGTGGCCGCTTTAAGCATGGGTGAAACCATGGAAAATGTGGCACGTAAAGTGGATTGCTATAGCTATACGCAACCGCTTGGTGTGTGTCTTGGAATCACACCGTTTAACTTCCCTGCCATGATCCCTTTGTGGATGTTCCCAATGGCCATTGCTTGTGGCAATACCTTTATTTTAAAACCGTCGGAGCAAGACCCGCTAACGCCAATGCGTTTGGCTGAATTGTTTTTAGAAGCGGGCGCACCAAAAGGCGTGCTGCAAGTGCTTCATGGTACCAAAGAGGTGGTGAATCAGTTATTGGTTCATCCAGACATCCTCGCGATTTCTTTTGTAGGGTCGGTTGGGGTTGCAGAACACATTTACAAAACAGGCACCGATCATTTAAAACGTGTGCAAGCCTTTGCTGGGGCGAAAAATCACATGGTGGTGATGCCTGACGCTCAGAAGAAACAGGTAATCAATAATTTGGTGGGTGCTTCTGTTGGTGCAGGTGGCCAGCGCTGTATGGCAATTTCAGTCGCCGTATTTGTGGGCAACTCTCGCGAATGGGTGGGTGAATTAAAAGATGCACTAGCGCAAGTACGCCCTGGAGCATGGAATGATAAAGGGGCAGGTTATGGTCCGTTGATTAACCCACAGTCAAAAGATCGTGTATTAAAACTGATACAAGAAGGTAAAGATGCCGGCGCAGACTGTGTACTGGACGGCAGTAATTGCGTTGTTGAAGGGTTTCCTGATGGTAACTGGATAGGACCAACCTTGTTCACGAAAGTGACGCGTGGCATGTCTATTTATCAAGAAGAAATCTTCGGTCCAGTATTATTGGTTCTAGAAGTGGACACACTAGACGATGCCATTCAGCTGATTAATGAAAACCCATACGGTAACGGCACGTCTATTTTTACCGCGTCCGGTGCGGCTGCGCGTAAATATCAACATGAAATTAAAGTAGGTCAAGTTGGAGTGAATGTGCCTGTTCCTGTAGCACTGCCTTTCTTCTCATTTACAGGATGGCGCAAGTCCTTTTATGGGGATCAACACGCTTATGGCAAACAAGCCATTCGTTTTTATACTGAAACGAAGACGATCACGGCTCGTTGGTTTGAAGATGATATTGCCTCTGGTCCAAATATGACCATTGAATTGAAATAACGAGGAATACTCGGATGGATTTTGAATTAAGTGAAGATCAAGTGGCATTTGCTGATATGGCAACCGCGTTTGCTCGTACAGAATTAGAACCTTTTGCCGCGCAATGGGATGAAGAGCATTTTTTCCCAGTAGATGTGATTCGTAAAGCGGGGGAAATGGGTTTTGCTTCGTTGTACTCACCTGAATCAGCGGGCGGTTTAGGCTTGCCTCGTTTGGATGCCAGCATCATTTTTGAACGTCTTTCAATGGGATGCACGTCAACGACGGCCTATTTGACAATTCATAATATGGTGACGTGGATGGTCACATCTTTTGCTCGCCAAGAAGTATTGGATAAATACGCGGAATTCCTCATCAGTGCGCAATTATTGGGCTCTTATTGTTTGACGGAACCCAATGCAGGTTCCGATGCTGCGTCATTAAAAACCACAGCGGTACGTGACGGTGACCACTACGTATTGAATGGCAGCAAGGTGTTTATTTCAGGTGCGGGCAGTACCGATGTTTTAGTGGTTATGGCTCGTACTGGTGGTGCAGGCGCTCGTGGTGTTTCGGCAATCGTTGTTGATGCGCACAGTGATGGCATTTCGTATGGTCGTTGTGAAGATAAAATGGGTTGGAACAGTCAACCCACTCGCATGATCACCTTTGAAAACGTCAAAGTGCCAGTGGAAAATTTATTGAGCGAAGAAGGCGAAGGCTTTGTGCTGGCGATGAAAGGCTTAGATGGCGGTCGTATTAACATTGCTTCTTGCTCTATTGGTACGGCTCAACAGGCGTTAAATCAAGTACGTAACTACATGTTGGAGCGCAAACAATTTGGCAAAAATATTGGTGAATTCCAAGGGCTGCAATTTCGTTTAGCGGACATGGCAACGGAGCTTGTTGCCGCGCGTCAATTGGTTCGATTGGCAGCCAGTAAACTGGATCATCAACATGTGGATGCAACTACGTACTGCGCTATGGCCAAACGCTTTGCTACGGATGTTGGCTTTAAAGTGTGCGATGATGCTTTACAAATCTTTGGTGGCTATGGCTATATCAAAGAGTACCCACTTGAGCGCTATGTAAGAGACAGCCGAGTACATCGTATTTTAGAAGGCACCAATGAGATCATGCGGGTGATTATTGGCCGTCGTTTATTGGCAGATACCCATTCAGAATTTTAGAAAAGTTCAGAGTTCTAGAAAAATTCATAACGTTAGAACCGTTTAGAATGTTAAGGAAACTTTATGTCAAATGCACTGTTACTTGAAAAGTGTGGCCACATTGCCATTGTGACCATGAACAACCCTCCAGCGAATACGTGGACATTTGAAAGCTTATCGTCGTTGAAAGCTCTAATAGAAGACCTGAATTCAGATAAATCCATTTGGAGTTTAGTTATCACCGGCAGTGGGGATAAGTTTTTCTCCGCAGGGGCTGATTTGAACCTGTTTGCTGATGGTAATCGTGAAGTCGCGCGTGATATGGCACGTGTATTTGGCCAAGCGTTTGAAACATTAAGCCAGTTTCGAGGTGTGTCTATCGCTGCGATTAATGGCTATGCCATGGGCGGTGGTTTAGAGGTGGCGTTGGCGTGTGATTTGCGTATTGCAGAAGAACAATCTGTTATGGCGTTACCAGAAGCAAAAGTGGGCTTGTTGCCTTGTGCTGGTGGTACGCAGAATCTCGCATTGCTGGTGGGAGAAGGTTGGGCGAAACGTATGATGCTCTGTGGTGATCGGATAAAAGCGCCACAGGCACTGACACTGGGCCTGATTGAAGAAATGGTACCTCAAAGTAACGCGTTGGAAAAAGCCATTGCCCTAGCCGAGCAGGTTGGGCAGCAAAGCCCTTCTGCGGTGGCAGCGTGCAAAACTTTGATCCAAAATCATCGAACTGGGCCAGTTCAACAGGGTTACATTCTTGAGCGAGAGCTGTTTGTGGATCTGTTTGAAACAGAAGATCAAAAAGAGGGTGTGCAAGCCTTCTTAGAGAAACGCGCGCCTCAGTGGAAAAACCGCTAAGTTGCCCACAGTCAACAATAAACCGTAAACAAGTGACCGGAGATAATATGAGTTGCGTTATCTTTATTGAACACCCCACTCAAGGCGACAAAGTCTTAGGTGAAATACGTTTGAACGCTGAGAAAAGCCTTAATGCATTAAATTGGGATATGGTGCAGTTAATTCGCCCAATGCTGGAAAAGTGGCAAGCGGACGAGCGTATCTGTGCCGTGCTTTTAGGCAGCGAGGGTGAAAAAGCCTTTTGTGCGGGTGGTGATGTGGTGAAGTTGCATCAATCTATTACACAAGGTGAAGACAAAAGTGACATGGATGAATTCTTCAAGGAAGAATATGCCTTAGATTATTATCTACATACCTACTCAAAACCGCTTATTGCATGGGGTAAAGGCATTGTGATGGGTGGTGGAATGGGGTTGCTTAATGGTTGTCAATTTAGAGTGGTAACGGAAAGCTCTCATTTGGCCATGCCGGAAGTGAACATTGGCTTATACCCAGACGTTGGCGCGTCATGGTTTTTAAATCACCTGCCTAAAAGAAATGGCCTATTTTTGGGCCTTACTGCGTGTGCGATCCATGCGAATGACGCGGTTTTCTTAGGGTTGGCGGACAGAGCGATCGCGAACGACAAGCGCAATGAGTTGCTTGATCAATTGTTAGCGAATTCATGGAATAGACCTGCGGTTGAAGTAATTGATGATGTATTACGTCAATTGGAGGCGGCTTCTACGGACACCTTTTCAAAGCTCTCTCAGCCTATTAAAGATCATCAAGAACTGATTGATGAGGTCATGAGCAAAGACAGCATTATTGATATTGTTAATGCTATTTTGGCGCTGGATGACTCTGATAAGTGGGTTAACAAAATCCAAGATACGCTGAGATACGGCAGCCCTGTATCCATGCACATTATTAAGCGTCAATTAGATCGTTGCCGTCATGCCTCGTTAAAAGAAGTCTTTCAAACCGAGTTGGATTTAACGGTAAGAGTGTCTCGTCAACGAGAGTTGCCAGAAGGCATCCGTGCTTTGTTAATTGACAAAGACAGACAGCCGCAGTGGACGTATTCCAGCGTTGAGCAAGTGGACGACAACTTTATTGCTGGTTTTTTTGAATCGCCTTGGACTCCTGAAAATCACCCTCTGAGGGATTTATAAATACGAGTTGATTGGTCATAAAATAAAAATAATAGGAGTGGCATTATGCAAACCATCGGATTTATTGGTTTAGGTAACATGGGTGGCCCAATGGCAGCCAATCTTGCGAGAGCGGGTTATCTTGTTAAAGCGTTTGATTTGTCTCCTGATGCCTTGGCACAGGCGGAAGCGGCAAGTTGTGTTGTGACACAGTCTGCGGTGGAAGCGGTGCAAGGTGCCGACGTTGTTATTAGTATGCTGCCTGCAGGTAACAATGTAGAAGGCCTGTATGTTTCTGGTCCAACGCCTTTATTTGAAGAAGTTAAAGAGGGTACGTTGGTCATTGATTGCTCCACTATTGAGGCTGATATGGCGCGTTCCATTGCGGCGTTAGCGACAGAGAGAGGCATTGATTTTATGGATGCACCTGTCTCTGGTGGTGTGGGTGGTGCAACCGCAGGTACGCTCAGCTTTATTGTTGGCGGCACCGCAGGGCAATTCGAAAAGGCCAAACAAATACTGGAAGGCATGGGTAAAAACATTTTTCATGCGGGAGACCATGGAGCAGGGCAAGTTGCAAAAGCCTGCAACAACATGCTGCTTGCGGTGTTAATGGCAGGCACGTGCGAAGCATTAAACATGGGCATTAAGAACGGCCTGAACCCTAAAGTGCTGTCTGACATTATGAAACAAAGCTCAGGCAATAACTGGGCGTTGCAAGTGTATAACCCTGTGCCCGGAGTGATGGAAAATGTGCCCGCATCGAATGATTATCAAGGTGGGTTTCAAGTGGATTTGATGTTTAAAGATTTAGGGCTCGCGATGGATTTAAGCCAATCCAGTGCTAGCCCAACGCCAATGGGATCGGCAGCAAGGGGGCTATTTAATCTCCATAAAGCGCAAGGCAACGGAGCGTTGGACTTCTCTAGTCTGATTCGCCTTTACTCATAAATTTTTATTCGTAACGTGGTTAGAACGCTATTTACCTAGCTATTTTACTAAGCAATGATAACGGAAGGAACAAGAATGCAAGCTCAAGATAAGGTCTTTGTTATTACAGGTGGTGCACGGGGTTTGGGCGCTGGCATGGCGGCGCATTTAGCGTCTCAAGGGGCTCACATCGCCCTGATAGATATAGATCAAGCCAGTGTTGACAGTGCCGCTGATGCCTTATTAAGCCAAGGTATTAAAGCCAATGGTTATGCTTGTGACATTACCAATGAAGAACAGGTAGAAAACACCTTTGTCAGTATTAAGAACGACTTTGGTGGAGTACATGGTTTGGTTAACAATGCAGGCCTAATGCAAGATGGCATGTTAATTAAAGTGAAAGACGGTGAATTGGTTGGCAAAATGTCTTTGCAGCAATGGCAAAGCGTGATTGATGTGAACTTAACAGGCACCTTTTTATGTGGTCGCGAAGCCGCTTCGATTATGGCACAGCAAGGTGAAGGTGGTGTGATCGTGAATGTGTCGTCCGTCTCCCGAGCAGGCAATGCAGGCCAAACAAACTATTCAGCGACCAAAGCCGGTGTCGCAAGCATGGTGGTAACGTGGGCGAAAGAATTAGCACGTTACAAAATCCGTGTTGGTGGCATTGCTCCTGGAGTTATAGCGACAGCAATGACGGCGCAAATGAAACCAGAAGCAATTGAGCGAATGCTACGTGCGGTGCCATTACGTCGCTTAGGTGAAGTAGAGGAAATGGCCCACACGTTACAATACATTGTAGAGAATGACTTTTTCACAGGTCGCATTATTGAAATGGATGGCGGTCTGCGCGTTTAAAAATAGAAAAGTTTAGAGGCAGCGTTTTTGCCTCTAACTCGACTGAAATAACACAATAGAGATAAGGTAGCTTACTGACGTAAATCTTAGACGCTGTCAAACTCGTGAAATTGACTATAACGTGAAAGCACGCGTAAAAGCCGATCAAACTGGCGTGGATTTAGTCAATGTAAAAATGGCATTAAATCCCGTCTGCGAAATGGCGGTTGTAGAAACCATTCGACTAAAAGAAAAAGGCGTTGCTCCTGATCTTTACATTGTCATCGGCATATCTGGAGCCATCCAACATTTGAAGTTATAAATGAGCATTTTGAGTCTGTTTTTAATGTTTTATGTCTCACCCCAAAAAAAACCGTGGCATCCTGAGCCATTGTATCGTCATACCTGAATTTAGGGCTAACTAATATTTTTTCGTTTTGACTGGATAAAAGTCATAAAAGTAAGACTTGATTACCAAAGGTCAAACAATGAGAAGACATTAGTCATCTGCACAGACGGTGACTCTGTGTAGCCGTCTTGGTTGATCACCGTAGTCGGTGACGGCGTAGTGTTGGGTATTGCGGTTGTCCCAGAGGGCGACGGAGCCGACTTGCCATTGGAAGCGCACATGAAATTCGGGGGATCGTGCTAGTAAAAATAACTCGTCCAGTAACACTCTGCTTTGGGCGTCTGCCATGCCGACAATAGAACGAGTAAATTGCTCATTGACGAAGAGGGTTTCTTTGCCTGTTTCAGGATGTTGTTTGACTAACGGGTGTATTACAGGAAGGTATTCTTTGGATTTGTTGGCGACATAGCTTTGTGGGTGGCCAGCGTTATCCGCTTCTTGATGATCATAGCGGCTGCCTTCAAAGGCGTGTAATGCGTGTAACCCTTCTAATGTGCGAAGGTAAGCTTTTTTATCATCTGGAAGACTTTGCCACACGGCTTGCATGGATGCCCAAATGGTATCACCCCCTGTTGGTGGCAAATGCTGTGCGTGCAGGATAGAGCACTTGGATGGTTTTTCCTGCCACGTTAAATCCGTATGCCAAAAGCTTTCACCGGGCGGGTTGCCCCGTGCCGTTTCAATAATCACGACTTGATCCGCATCGTCTAAGTGAGGGAAAAAGGGGTGTACGCCTTCTATTTCCCCAAAACGCTTCCCTAATTCGAGATGTTCTTGAGGCGTTAATTTTTGATCACGGAAGAACAAAACCTGATGCTGCAAAAACGCCTGATGCAAGCGGTTAAAAGTAGGTTCGTCCATATCCGCTAGTTGAATGTCATCGACTAACGCACCGATGTGAGTGGATAAAAGCTGTAGTTTCATAGGGCTCCGACGGTCTGTTTGGTGTTTTGGTGTAATGGTTTGAGTGATGCTTTTGGAAATAGTTCAGGTGATTGTTTGTCGGCTTAGTATAGACACAGGTTTGAATGGTTACGAATTGTGTTTAATGTACTGAATATACAAAGCAAGGCTCTCCGTTTACTTACTCCACGACGAAAAAAGAGTGTTTACGCTTAAATCCGACCTTCGATGGTGGATTGCTTTGTCATCAATATAAGAGGCATTTATCATGAATTTTCTTATGACGTCAGCACCGTTAGCAATGCATATGCACGGCCACAGTCAAGAATCTGCAAATTTAGGAATGCAATGGCATGTCATTGCCATGTACGCTCCGAGCTTTTTTACGGGTAAATTGATTCTACGTTTTGGGGCAACACGCATTTCTGCGTTAGGCATTATTCTTACAGCGATCTCTGCGGTGATTGGGTTTTTCGGCGAGGGTGTTTACTATTTTTGGGCTAATGGCGGTGGGGTCTCTTTTATCTGGCGGTATTTTAAGTACATTTGGTTGGCAAACGGTGCTTTGGGTATCCTTTGTGCCATTGATTCTTGCTGTGATCATTTTAGCTGTTACAAAATCTAAGCGTGTTTCGAAGGGGATGTGATGTTAATACTCATAACCAGTGAAAACGTGTTGCTAACCACGATGATGTTCTTTTAAATACCGTTATCAACGCTTGGGAAGGTGCGAATAAGTCTACTAAGACTCAGTCTTTCAGAGAAACCGTCAAATAAGGCACGATTCTGCAGGAATGTTAATACCTTTCAAAGAGTCGTAACGAAATGTGGCGTTTTCTCTGAAAGACCCGTAGGGCATGGTCTAAAAGCCAGTATTCTTTGTTGAGTATCTCGAAAATAGGCCAGCTATTCACATTCGATACTCGCCTCGAATAGCCGGCTTTTATCCACATGCTGAGACAAGAGGACTTATTCGCACCTTCCCTTGCTGGCATTGAAAGTGTTTAAATTTAAGAAACCACCATAAAAATAATTTGGAGAATAGTGATTCATGAGTCGTTACCGTCCACCTTCCGCTCCTAAATCGGCTTACATAACAAAAGAAGGCTCAGATATATTGTTGACGGAATTGAAGTATTTATGGAAAGAAAAACGACCTCAAGTCACCGACACGGTAAGAGAAGCCGCTGCTCAAGGCGATCGTTCTGAAAACGCA
This sequence comes from Marinomonas phycocola, assembly GCF_047525455.1. Lineage (NCBI taxonomy): Bacteria > Pseudomonadati > Pseudomonadota > Gammaproteobacteria > Oceanospirillales > Oceanospirillaceae > Marinomonas > Marinomonas phycocola. The sequence continues at coordinate 66,780 of NZ_JBLIXL010000012.1, read as the reverse complement.
GAATACATCTACGGAAAAAAACAGCTAAGAGAAATTGATCGACGGGTGCGTTATTTAGAAAAACGTTTAGCCGCGTGTACGGTAGTGGAGCGTGTTCCGAATGACCGTAGTAAAGTGTTTTTTGGCGCATGGATTACGTTAGAGGACGAGCAAGGTACTAAAAAACGTTATCGGATTGTTGGTCCGGACGAGTTGGATCATCACCCAGGTTATATCAGTATTGATTCCCCTGTTGCGAGAGCCTTGCTTAAAAAGGAAGAAGGTGAAGAAGTGCTTATTCGGGTTGAAGGGAAAGAAAAAATGTACTTCCTAGACGCTATTGAATACGTTGAAGTAATAGGCTAACTAATTCTATTATTCTCATTTCTGACGGTTTTAAGTTTTATACTTTTGATAAGTTGAAGTGACGATAGTTTTATAAGTTCAGCCTTTTAACGTTTTTATGAATATTCGTCCAATATCTAAATTTATATATTAATAGAGGCAAAGTGAATGATTACTATGGAACTAAATAACCTCTATTTTGGTATGGCTCAATGGAATCATCCCGATTGGATGGGGTGGTTATATAAAAATGGGTCAGGTAGTGCTACACGGCTAGAAGAATACGCCCGTTTTTTTAATTCTGTAGAAGTGGGGAGTAGTTTTTATGCAGACTTAACCGATCAAACGATTAAACAGTGGTATGAGCAAGTACCGCAAGATTTTCGGTTTTCATTTAAAATCCCTCAAGAGGTGACTCATCAACTTAGTGAGCAAACGCTTGCTGAAAGTTGTGAGAGATTGAAGCAGTTTTGTCATCAACTCAGTGCTTTTGAAGGCAAATTGGGCGCTACTATGATGCAGTTTCCCGCAACCGTCGGGCCTCAACATATCTCATATATCGAGCAACTGTGCGATGTTTGGTCTTTGGATACAGCGCTGAGTGTAGAAGTACGTCACTTGGATTTTTTTGACAAGGCGGACACAGAAACGGCCTTTTTAAGATTATTGAGCAATAAAAAAATGAATCGAGTCATTATGGATTCACGGCCTGTGTTTTCGACAGACGCCTATTGCGACAGCTTGCTTGATGCGCAACAAAAGAAGCCTAAGGTTCCTTGTCATCCTGTTGCGACGTCGGCCCATCCTGTCATTCGTTATATAGGGCACCCTGATATGGTGTTGAACGATGTGTATTTGGATCAATGGGCAAAAAAACTCTGTGAATGGATTCATAGTGGTCATACTCCCTACGTTTTTGTTCACTCTTCAGATAATGTAAAAGCCCCTTTATTGGCTCAGGCGCTTGAAGCAAAAGTATTAGATTTGTTAGGAGGGTATACGAATCGAATCGTACTGCCGACTTTACAAGAACAAGAGTCATTGTTTTGATAGCGTTACTGTAATAACGGTTTATCATTTTGAATTAATCAAAGGGAAGCGGTATGTATTCTTTAGTATTTAATGTGCCTGTCTCTCATGTAGAGAGTGTTAAAAACGCCATATTTGCTGTTGGTGGCGGTTCGATGGATGGGTATTCTCATTGTTGTTGGCAAGTACTGGGAGAAGGTCAGTTTAAGCCTGGGGCGGCAAGTAGCCCTTTTTTGGGGAAGGTAGGTGAGCTTCATAAAGTGGAGGAGTATCGTGTAGAAATGGCGATCTCTAAAGCGTTAAAAGCCGAATGTGTTAGGGCATTAAAGGCAAGCCACCCCTACGAAGTAGTGCCTTATTATTTGGTAGAAATTATTCTGTAAGGCAGTGTGTAGCGTTAGAATTTATGTCACGGGATAAATGGTATCTTCATGAAATTGAAACTGACCATTCTCTATATCTTGTAAATAAAGCTTAAGAGTTTTCGTGACACTACTAAACGCAATGTCATCCCATGGTATTTGATCGTACTCAAAAAGCGCAACGTCGGAACTTTCTTCTGTTGGATGGAAGTCCGCTTTGGTCAGTGTGGCTAAATAGAATAAATGGATCTGATTAATATGTGGAATGTTAATCATGCTAAAAGCAGGGCCGCAAATCGCATGTGATCCTGTCTCTTCCAATGTTTCTCTAAGTGCGCCTTCTTTTGTGGTTTCTTGATTTTCCATAAAGCCAGCAGGCAAAGTCCAATAACCCAATCTTGGTTCAATACTTCGTTTACACAAAAGAATCTTGTTGTCGAAAATGGGAAGCGTGCCAGTGATAACATTTGGATTATCATAATCAATATGATCGCAGGTAGGGCAAACGGCTCTGTCTCTGTTATCACCCGGGGGGATTTTACATTCAACTTGATTCCCACATTTTGGACAAAAGCGCATTATTGTTACCTTCTGAGCCTTAGTTTAGCGAATTTAACCACTTTATCTTCAATTTCTAAAATTTCAATTAAATAATTATCTACCCTTAATCCAATTGGATGTTCGGGGATCAACTCTAAGGTTTCAATGATTAATCCATTGAGTGTCTTTGGGCCATCAGTAGGAAGGTGCCAATTGAGCGTTTTATTGATTTCTCTGATGTGAGTAGTACCTTCGATTCTAAATGACCCGTCTTCTAGTGTTTTAATCTCGTCTTCTTCGTCTTCTGTAGGTTGTGTAAACTCCCCAACAATTTCTTCTAAGACATCCTCCAAGGTGGCAATGCCCTGAACATCACCATATTCATCAACCACCAATCCCATTTGTTGATGGCCTTTTTGGAAGTTCAGCAGTACGGTATTTAAAGAGGTACTTTCTGGAATGAAGTACGGCGCCATCGTGGCTTTAAGTAAGGCGGCTTTAGATGGACTTTCTTCTCTTAAGAAAACCGCAGCATGGCGAGCATGCAATATACCGATTACCTTATTAATTTCTCCGCTGTAGATGGGCATTCTGGTGTGTCTTGATTGGCAAATTTGTTCAATAATTTGTTCGATATTGTCTTCAATATCAATACCTATCACTTCATTGCGTGGGATCATAATGTCTTCAACAGAGACGTTTTCAAGATCTAAGATGGATATCAGCATCTCTTGGTGGGCTGCGGGGATAAGACCACTGGCTTCATTGACGATAGTGCGTAATTCTTCGGAGCTGATTTTGTCTTGATTTCCTTGATTCGCATGAACTCCAAACAAGCGTAATAGCCCATTTGACATCATATTTACGATCACGACTAATGGGTAAAGAATTTTTAAGAGTATGCTTAATACCCATGAAGCAGGAAAAGCAATGCGTTCTGGGTGGATGGTCGCCAGTGTTTTTGGCGTGACTTCAGCAAAAATAAGGATGATCAGTGTCAGTGCGCCCGTTGCAATAACAACACCTGCATCTCCCCAAATACGAACAGCAATTATTGTTGCAATGGCAGAGGCTAAAATATTAACAAAGTTGTTACCAATGAGTATAACGCCAATTAATCTATCCGGACGTTCAAGTAAGTGGCTGACTTTTATGGCTGAGCGGTTTTTGCCTTTCGCTAAATGTTTTAGACGATATTTATTGACCGATAACATGCCAGTTTCGGAGCTTGAGAAAAATGCAGACAGGATAATAAGGGCAAATAGTATTCCACCAAGAATACTTAAGGGGACGTCGTTCAAAAAAATTAAGCCTTTTAAAATTAAGAATGCTGATTATTAGTCGTTTCAAACCATACTGTCAAACACTGTCATGAACTAATTTAATTATCGTGCTAAAAACTGTAAAACAATTGAACTTCCAAAATAGCCTAGCATCAATAATGTAAAACCTCCCAGTGTCAGTTTTACGGCATGTTGTCCTCTCCATCCAATAAAATGGTGGCCAGCTAGTAAACCTGCGAACACAGACCATGACGCAATAGTAAAAACGGTTTTATGAACCAGTTTCTGAGCAAAAATGTCATCAATAAAATACAAGCCGGTCAGTATGGTTATGGTTAATAAAATAAAAGCGGCCCAAATAAATTCAAACATTAGGTCTTCAAGGACTTGAAGAGGAGGTACTCTTAAAAGCTGTTTTAAGTGGTGATGCTTAAGTTGGTACTCTTGTAAAGAAAGTAACATGCCAATGCCACAGGCTGCTGTAAATAGGCTATAGGCTACAGCTGCAATAAGGATGTGTAGTGATGTGCCAAAGGAGTGGCTCTGTAAAGAGGGTAGGCTCCACCACTCAGTGACATTTATGAACAGAATAACACTTGATAGCGGGAACGCGAAGCTAAGTAATAAGGACAAATCTTTATTACGATTGCTAAGCCAGAGTAATAAATTGCCTATAACCGAGATTAATAATCCAATCGTTAGAAAATTAAACCCATGCTTTGAGTTGAATAATAAAACGAGTGCAACACAACAAACTGTGTTGGTTGTCGCTCCAATCAGCTGAGTTACCTTGTTTTCTGGGCGATAAAAATAACTTGCTCCAGCGATCAAAGATAAAAAACTGGCTAGCCAAAGTGCGATTTGTGTCATGAATCTCTGTAGTCCATTCAGTAAAGGTATAGGGTGAGAATTAATTATCCGTTATAATAGGTCTAATTCAACATTGGATAAACCGTGATCTGGTTTTTTTCCTTATAGAACGCTATTTTTGGGGCTGTTATGTTTGATAATTTATCTGATCGTTTAACGTCTTCCTTGGATCGAATTCGAGGCCGCGCTAAATTAACAGAAGACAATATTCAAGAAGTATTACGTGAAGTGCGTATGGCGCTTCTTGAAGCGGATGTTTCATTGCCAGTTGTAAAAGACTTTATTGGTAATGTAAAAGAACGTGCTATTGGTACTGAGGTAAGCAAGAGTCTTAGTCCAGGTCAAGTTTTTCTAAAAATTGTTAAGCAAGAACTTGAAAAGGTAATGGGTGAGGCAAACGATGAGTTAAACCTTCGTGCAGCGGCGCCAGCGATTATTTTACTGGCTGGTTTACAAGGTGCGGGTAAAACCACATCAGCGGCCAAATTGGCTCGTTTTTTAAAAGAGCGCCAGAAGAAATCGGTGTCTGTTGTCAGTGCCGATGTGTATCGTCCGGCTGCGATTAAGCAGTTAGAGACATTGGCGAGTGAAGTGGGCGTGGGTTTCATCCCGAGTGATATCTCTCAAAAACCAATTGATATTGTTAATAATGCAATTGATGTTGCGAAAAAGTCTCATAAAGATGTCTTAATTGTCGATACGGCTGGCCGTTTAGCCATTGATGACGCCATGATGACTGAGATCAAAGCGCTGCATACGGCGATTAATCCAGTTGAAACCTTGTTTGTCGTTGATGCAATGACAGGTCAAGATGCTGCGAATACAGCAAAAGCATTTGGTGATGTTTTGCCTCTTACTGGGGTGATATTAACTAAGACTGACGGTGATGCCCGTGGTGGTGCTGCATTATCTGTGCGTCATATTACAGGTAAACCGATTAAGTTCTTAGGTGTTGGTGAGAAAACAACGGCGTTAGAACCTTTCCACCCTGATCGTTTGGCCTCTCGTATTCTTGGAATGGGCGACATGCTTTCCTTGATTGAGGAAGCAGAACAGAAAATTGATAAAGATAAAGCCCAAAAACTGGCCGGTAAACTGCAAAAGGGTAAAGGCTTCGATCTTGAAGACTTTAAAGAGCAGTTACAGCAAATGAAAAATATGGGTGGTATGGGCGCAATGCTAGACAAACTTCCAGGTATGGGAGGGCAGTTAGCCAATGTTCAAGATCAAGTCAGTGATAAAATGTTTATCCAAATGGAGTCGTTAATTAATTCTATGACGCCCGCTGAGCGTCGTAATCCTGATGTAATTAATGGTTCGAGAAAAAAACGTATTTCTGCAGGGGCTGGTTTACAGATACAAGATGTTAACCGTTTGTTGAAGCAACATAAGCAAATGCAGAAAATGATGAAGAAATTTAGCTCTAAGTCTGGCATGAAAAAAATGATGCGGGGTTTAGGTGGAATGATGCCCGGTGGCGGAGGATTCCCTAAATTTTAGTTAATAAAGTGAATAAACGACTAATAAACACTTAATTTTAACAAATTCTTGGAAAAAACCTCAGAAGAAGTGAAACGCCTCTTTTGTTTTTTCTTTATATCAACTAGAATGTGCCGCCTTCTTGATCTATGGCTAAAAATTGCCGATGCAAGAGGTGTTTCGTTAAGCAATAAGGAACCAATAATATGGTAACTATTCGTCTTTCTCGTGGAGGCTCTAAGAAGCGTCCTTTCTATCACTTGAACGTGGCTGACAGCCGTTGTGCTCGTGATGGTCGTTATATCGAGCGTCTTGGTTTCTTTAACCCAGTTGCTCGTGGTCAAGAAGAGCGTTTACGCATCGATTTAGATCGTGTAAATCATTGGGTATCTCAAGGTGCTCAACTATCTGACCGTGTTGCTAAGCTTGTAAAAGATGCTAGCAAAAGCGCTTAATAACTGAGGTAATTATGTCTAAAAATAAACAAGCCGCTCCTGAGCAACCGCTTGTTGTTGGACGGATTACTTCTGTTTTTGGTGTTAAAGGGTGGGTGAAGTTATATTCACATACCGAGCCAATGCAGGGTATTTTTGATTATCCTAATTGGTGGTTAAAAACCCCTAGTGGTTGGCAATCAATAGAATTAAACCAAGGACGTCTTCAGGGACGTGGTTTGGTCGCAGCAGTAAAAGGTTATCACGACAGAGATCTTGTTAAAGAAATCTGTGGTATGGATATTTATACTGATGCAAACAATCTTCCTACGTTAGATGACGGTGATTATTACTGGAGTCAGCTAGAAGGATTGAAGGTCATCACCAAAGAGGGTGTCCTCTTAGGTAAAGTTTTTCAGATGATGGAAACAGGCGCAAATGATGTGCTTGTTGTTCGAGCTTGTGAAGGCAGCTTTGATCGTGAAGAGCGATTGCTTCCATATTCTCCAGATCAATTTGTTTTAAGTATTAACTTAGAGCAGAAAGAAATGGTAGTAGATTGGGATCCAGAGTTTTAGCGGTTATTTTTGTAAAGGGTAAAATGTGCAGGTTAGTGTAATTTCACTGTTCCCTGAAATGTTTCAAGCTATTACCCGATATGGTGTAATAGGGCGAGCCGTTAGATCCGGAATAGTAGAAGTCGACTTTCTGAATCCTCGTGATTTTACTCGTGATAAGCATAGGACCGTCGATGATCGACCTTATGGTGGTGGTCCAGGGATGCTCATGAAAGTGCAGCCCCTGAATGATGCAATTGAAGTGGCTCGTAATAAGCTGCCCAATGCTAAGGTTATTTTTCTGTCCCCTCAAGGGCGTACACTCACGCAGGAAGGTGTGCAATATCTGGCTAAACAAGCAGAATTAATTCTGGTAGCTGGACGTTATGAAGGCGTTGATGAGCGTTTGATTCAATCTCAAGTTGATGAAGAATGGTCTATCGGTGACTTTGTGTTAAGTGGTGGCGAGTTGCCGGCAATGGTTCTAATGGATTCTGTTTTCCGTATGATCCCAGAAGTCTTAGGCCATAAAGCATCAGCAGAAGAAGATTCTTTTTCTGATGGTCTATTAGATTGTCCGCATTACACTCGACCGGAGGTATTAAACGAGACGCCTGTGCCGTCTGTACTACTTAGCGGGAACCATGAGGAGATCAGACGCTGGCGATTAAAGCAAAAGCTCGGAAGAACTTGGCTACGCCGGCCAGACCTCTTGCAAGACCTTGAGTTGGACAAGGAACAGCAAGAGTTGTTAAAAGAGTTTATTCACGAAACTGAAGATTCAACCTCGGCAGAGTAGGAATTGTGAACTTATTAGAGTGGAATACATCTTTCATTCGGTAAGAAACCAAATCATTAGGAGTCAAATCCATGAGCAACAAAACATTAATTATTCAGCAACTTGAAGCTGAACAGATGACAAAAGAAATTCCTGCGTTCGGCGCTGGTGACACTGTTGTTGTTCAAGTTAAAGTTAAAGAAGGTACACGTGAGCGTTTACAGGCTTTTGAAGGCGTTGTAATTGCAAAACGTAACCGTGGTCTTAACTCTGCTTTCACTGTTCGTAAAATTTCGAACGGCGTTGGTGTTGAGCGTGCTTTCCAGACTTACAGCCCATTAGTTGACAGCATTGCTGTTAAACGTCGTGGTGATGTTCGTCAAGCGAAAATCTACTATCTTCGTGATCGTTCTGGTAAATCGGCACGTATTAAAGAGAAGTTGGCTAAGCGCTAATAGATCTGATTTTGAAAAAGGCAGCCTCGGCTGCCTTTTTTTATGGAACTTATTTCTTATTTTATGGCCTAATAGCAATTATTGTGTGCTTAAAAAATGAGAAGTTTATGAAATACGATGTTTCAATGGCATTTAAAATGCTTTCTTTAGGAGCAACTTTCTTTTCGGCAGTTGCCATTTCCGCGCCTGAAGATGTTGTTCGATCTTCTATTAATATGGCGGTTCCGCAATACTCAATTGAATCCGTTACGCTACATGAAAGCACAGGCTTGTATGTCGTTTCTTTGACAGGTGGTCCTGTTTTGCATGTCAGTGCTGATGGTAAATCTTTTATTGCGGGTGATGTTTATCGTATCGAAAGTGATGGTGTTGTTAATGAGACAGAAATTGCTAAATTACAGAAAGTGGAAGACATGCCATTAGATCAAATGGTTGTGTATGCTGCAAAAGGTGTGGAAAAAGCGCATATCTCAGTATTTACCGATGTCGACTGTGGTTATTGCCGTATGCTACATAAAGAAGTGCCTGCGCTAAATGATATGGGCATTACCGTGCGTTACTTGGGCTTTCCTCGTGCTGGCGTTGGGTCGAATACTCACTCTAAATTGACTAGTATTTGGTGTTCTGACGATCCACAGAAATGGATGACTCAGGCAAAACTGGGCAAAACAGTGCCTTCTTCTCATTGTGAAAACCCCATTGCGCAACAATATCAACTTGGACAATCTGTCGGTGTGCGTGGTACACCGAGTATCGTTTTAAGTAATGGAAAATTTATTCCCGGCTATTTACCTGCTGATGAGCTATCGAAAGAGCTTGGTTTGTAATGAAAGCTTAAAAAAACACAATAAGTTGACGGTATAAGAGTAACTCGGCTTTAGGTTTTGACTTCACTGACGGTATAATGTTTGAAATCGAGTTGTTTGATTAACCATCAACTCGAATTATTTTTTAAGCATCTCTGTGGGGTACTATTTTGAAACCGGTAAAAGTCGGCATTTGTGGGTTAGGAACCGTTGGTTCTGGAAGCTTTAATATCCTTCGAAATAACGCGGAAGAAATTACACGTCGTGTTGGGCGTAGCATAGTTATCGAGCAAGTGGGTGCTCGTCGTGATAACGATATGTGCGATTTAACAGGTGTAAATGTAACACGCGATATTTTTGACGTAGTTTCTAATCCCGAAATTGACATTGTAATGGAATTGATTGGTGGTACGACGATCGCCAAAGATCTTGTATTACAAGCAATTGATAATGGAAAGCATGTCGTAACGGCAAATAAAGCGCTCATCGCTGAGCATGGCAATGAAATTTTTGCTAAAGCTCAAGAAAAAGGCGTTATGGTGGCTTTTGAAGCGGCTGTTGCTGGCGGTATTCCGATTATTAAAACACTCAGAGAAGGCCTGTCTGCAAATCGTATTGATTGGTTAGCGGGTATCATCAATGGTACTGGTAACTTTATCATGACCGAAATGAGCGAAAAAAGTCGCCCATTCGCAGACGTACTTGCAGAAGCTCAGGCGTTGGGTTATGCAGAAGCGGATCCAACGTTTGACGTTGAAGGCATTGATGCCGCTCATAAATTGACTATCCTTGCGTCCATCGCATTTGGTATTCCGCTACAATTTGAAAAAACCTATACAGAAGGCATTAGCAAAATCACATCCGAAGATGTGGGCTTTGCTAAAGATCTTGGTTATAACATCAAGCATCTTGGTATTGCTCGTCGTACAGAGCAAGGCATTGAATTACGAGTGCATCCTACCTTAATTTCTAAAAAGCAATTATTAGCAAACGTTAATGGCGTGATGAACGCTGTTATGGTTCAAGGCGACGCAGTAGGCCCAACTTTAACTTACGGTGCTGGTGCAGGCGCACTTCCGACGGGGTCTTCGGTTATTGCTGATGTGATTGATGTGGCGAGAACGTTAACAGCCGATCCTGATAATCGTGTACCTCACTTGGCGTTCCAAGCGAATTCATTGTCGGATCTAGCGGTATTACCAGTAGAAGAAATTGACAGTGGTTACTTCTTAAATATGAATATTGAAGATAGGGCGGGTGTTTTAGCGAACATTACCCAAATCTTATCTAAGCATGGCATCAGTATTGAATCTTTGATTCAGCGTGAAAGAGAAGGTAGCGATCTGGTTCCTTTGGTTGTTATGACGCACATGGTAAAAGAGCGCAATATGAATTCTGCGATCTCTGAGATTGAGTCTTTATCGGCTGTTTCAGGCAAAGTGCAGCGTATTCGTGTAGAGCATTTAGCGTAGGAAAACAGTGATGAAATATATTTCTACTCGAGGAAAGGCCCCTGCGCTTTCTTTTGGTGACGTACTATTAGCAGGTTTAGCGAGTGATGGTGGTCTTTATGTGCCTGAAACATTGCCTTCATTCTCTGCGGAAGAAATTGCATCTTGGTCTGGCTTAAGCTACCAAGCGTTAGCGTTTAATATTATGTTTCCTTTTGTTGAGGATGAAATACCAGCAGACGCATTTCGCAGCATGATTGATGACGCATATGTGGGGTTTAATCATTCATCTATTGCGCCTATGGTACAAACGGATACGAATGAATGGATCTTAGAATTATTTCGGGGACCAACACTTGCGTTTAAAGACTTTGCATTACAATTGCTGGGTCGTTTAATGGATTATGTATTAACGAAGCGTAAAGAAAAATTGGTTATTCTGGGTGCGACGTCTGGCGATACAGGCTCTGCTGCTATTGAGGGTTGTCGTCATTCTGAACATTTGAGCATCTTTATACTTCATCCTTATGAGCGTGTATCAGAAGTTCAGCGCCGTCAAATGACGACAGTGATTGACGATAACGTGTTCAATATTGCGGTTAAGGGCAATTTTGATGATTGTCAGGGAATGGTTAAGAACAGCTTTGCCGATCAATCTTTTTTGAATGGCGCTAAGCTAGGTGCTGTGAATTCGATTAACTGGGCTCGTATCATGGCTCAAATCGTTTATTACTTCTCTTCTGCATTGTCTGTGGGTGCACCTGCTCGTAAGGTTTCTTTCTCTGTTCCTACTGGCAACTTTGGGGACATTTTTGCTGGCTATTTAGCTAAGAAAATGGGGTTGCCTATTGATCAGCTTGTCGTTGCAACGAATCAGAATGATATTTTACACCGTGTTATTTCTGAAAATGACATGAGCCGTCAATCTTTGAATGTTACTTTATCTCCTAGTATGGACATCATGGTATCCAGTAATTTTGAGCGTTTATTGTTCGATGCTCATGGTCGTGATGGTGCGGCGATTGATGATTTGATGTCTCGATTTAATGCTGGTGATGTGTCTCTTAATGATGAATCGTGGGCGTTCGTGAAGCGCCATTTCGACAGTTATAAAGTAAACGATACCCGTACCTGTGATGTTATTAAGAATGTGTTTGCAAAAACGCAGTATTTATTAGATCCACATACTGCGATTGGATTAGATGCGGCGCGTGCATGTTGGAGAGATAAATCTGTTCCTATGATTACATTGGCAACAGCACACCCGGTGAAGTTCCCTGAAGCCGTGGAGAAGGCGGGTTGTGTTTCTCCTGAGCTTCCTGAGCATATGGCTGATCTATTCGAAAGAAAAGAAGCTTACGATGTGCTGGATAATGAATTAAGTGAAATACAGAAGTTCGTAACAGCTAGGTTATAACATTACCTGCTCACTTTCTGTTCTACTATAAACGGCAACTCACCTCTAAAGTGACTTGCCGTTTGTTTTATAGACCTCTGATGTGCGTTATTTACTTAGAGGAGAGTGTATTAAGTATAAAAGAGAAACGAAGAGTGAATATTGTTTTATTTGATGAAGCTCAACAAACAGAAGATGGCTTTTTTACGTTAACTCAGAGGCAGTCTCAACACTTTAGTTCTGTTGTTAAAGCAAAGCCGGGTGACAGCATTAGGATTGGCCAATTGAATGGAAAAATAGGGCAAGGATTGTATTTAGGCAATGAAGAAAAGCGAATGCAAATTATGTCGTTAAATGAAGCGCCTCCTAGTGCATTGCCTTTAACGTTAGTGCTTGCTTTACCTAGACCGAATATGCTGAAAAGAACACTATTAAACATTGCGAGCATGGGCGTTAAAGACATTGTTATTCTGAATTCTGCGAAAGTTGAAAAGAGCTATTGGCAATCTCCAATACTGAAATATGAAAACTTACAGACTATTCTAAAAGAAGGTTTGGAGCAGGCAAAAGATACTATTTTACCTTCAATACAGTTGGTACCGAGATTTAGACCCTTTGTAGAAGATCTTATTCCTACTATGTCGGCGGGGAAACATTGTTTACTTGCGCACCCTTATGACGCAGAAACGTGTCCTGTTGCTTTGACAGGAGATTCTATTTTAGTCATTGGTCCAGAAGGTGGCTGGAATGAATTTGAAGTTGGGAAGTGGCGTGAAGTCGGCTTTAAACAAGTGCATTTAGGTGAGCGTATTTTAAAGGTAGAGACAGCGGTGCCAGTACTCTTATCGCGTTTATACCCCGCTGGGCTTTAGTTTTTGTCTTTGTCTTTAAATTGGCTTTTATACAAGTCGTAAGCAGAGAAACCAAAAAAGGCAGCACCGAGAAGTAGATCAATAACACTGACCTTTTGAATGCCTAATACAATTAAAAGGAGTCCGAGTGCAATAAAAATAATGTTAAGAAACATACGCTATTTTTTAAAAAGGCCATTAAAAAACCCGCATATCGAGACTAAGCTCGAAACACGGGTTAGGGGATATACACAGAGAACGTCAATTCGCATTGCAGTCTCCTGTGTAGGTCTTCCAAGTTAAAGCCCTAAGACGTGTTTGTCAAATAAATTACATTTTTACTTGGTAGAATGATGGTTAGCCATTTTTTCGTTTGGTTTTGTTTCTCTGCGAGATCGAGTTCTTCTATGTGTAGACATAACGTTTTCTGTGACTTTGAATTTGCGGATCATATCCATGATGTTGTCACCTAACTTAATGATGTCTTTACCGACCTCTTGAGAGTGTAAGCTTTGCTCTTTAGACTCAATAAAGCTTTCATTCATTTTTTCGTAATTTAAATTTACTAAGACAATATTACTTTTCTGTTCGTCGATTGCTGTGCCTATTTGAGCTATCTGACTTGAGATTGTATGCATTGCTGCTTTTACATCGTATAGAGACTTAGTTGCCTCCGTCACTTTCATTGAAGAGTGCAGCGCATTGTTTTTTCCGTCATCCATTAGGCTAACAACAAGTTGGGTACCTGATTGAATTGCCCGAACCATTTCTGTTACTTCGTCTGTGGATTCGCGTGTTTTTGATGCAAGCGTGCGAACTTCATCAGCAACAACAGCGAACCCTCGCCCTGCTTCACCTGCTCTTGCTGCCTCAATTGCTGCATTAAGCGCTAACAAATTGGTTTGCTCGGCAATACTATTGATTACATCAACGATGCTAGTAATTTGGTCTGTGTCACTTTTTAGTTGGTTAATTGCTTCCACAGATTTATTAATGTTTTCAGATAAGTGGTTCATGGTTGTCGAAACACTTTCTACAGCCACATTACTTTGGTCTACGGTTTTATTGCCTGTTTCTGTCGCTTCATTGATGAGTGAGAGTTGTTGATTTACTTGCTCCGTTGATTCGCTTGTATCGGTTAAATATCCGGTGACTTTATTGGCTAACTGCTCTTGGGCTTTCGTGGATTCCAATAGTTTGTTATTAACATCGGCAATGTCTTGTGAAATCGGAATTAATCTAACGATGGATTTCAGAACCGAAGAGAAGGTCGTGTCTATGTGAGAGATAAATAAATTCATGCCTGTTGAAAGTTGGGAAACTTCGTTTTTGCCTTTTATGGCTAACCGTTGAGTTAAATCACCTTCCCCTTCTGCAAGACCATATACAGTTTGTATCATTTTCTGGAGAGGGCGAACGATAATTAAGCTAACCCCCCATCCTAAAAATGCACCAAGTAAGAGTGCAAGCGCACTAAAGATGGAGGCATTCAGTAAAATGGATTTTTTTAGCTTCTCAATGGAAGAGAAGGCTTCTTCTTCATCGATTTCACTCATAATTACCCAATTTAATCCATTAATGTTGAGTGGTTTGTAAGCGGATAAAACAGAAATGCGCCTATAATCATCGAAAATATCAAACGCTGTATTTCCAGCCAGTGCGTTTTTAGTCCCTTTTGTGTTGATGGGTTGGAGGCCAATACTGCTTGAGCGGTTATCTAATTTACTAATCGTTGCTGTCTCTACCCCTATGTCTTGCATCAATTTCAAATACGCGGTTTTATCTTCCAGTAAAAATCGGCCATTACTGCGCATTAAATAGTCGTCACCAACTAAATAGGTTTCTCCTGATTTACCTAATCCACTCGATTCCCACTCTTCATTGTGTGTCATTATGGTGTTAATTCGATCGATAGGCATTTGAAAAATGAGCACGCCGACTATTTCTTCTTTATTGTAAATGGGTGAGGACATAAAAGAGGCAGCTGAATTGTAAGAGGGGAGATAGGGAGCGAAGTCTGTTAAGAAAACGTCATTTTTTGATGTGGCGGACAAGGCTTTTTTAAATGCTTCACCTATACCTGTCTGTGAATATGGCCCTGTTTCTAAAGAGGTTGCATAGTCTAATTCTTTAAAAACGCTATAAATTATATTGCCGCTTTTTGCATCGACCAAAAAAATATCATAATAGTCGAAACGTTGCTGGTACTCTCTTATTAATGGGTGATACTTAGAATGAAGAGTGTCGTATCTTGAATGATCACCGCTTGAAATTAGAGAGTCTTTTTCGCCTAATGGGTGTGTGTTTTTGCTTATGTATGTTGCTTGAAGGTTTATTGTGTTATTGGATAGTTGGTTCAATAATGAGGGTGGTGGTGAGTCGCCATTATTGAGTTTTTTATATTTGGTTCCGAATTGAGCGCCATAATATCGATTGAGTGTTTCTTTATTTTGGGAAAAAACTGTTTGAGATATTTTATTAGAATAATGATTAAAAGCAGGGGTCATTTCTGTTAACGCGTCAAGTATCATCAAATTGCTTGAGAGAGTAATAACTTGATTTTCAATAACACTAAAGTAGTTTTCAATATTTCGAGCTGTTGAATCTCGTACCGCAGTGAGTTTGTCTTGAGCGCTTTTAGAAAGAGAGTCAGAAGCATCGTTAAGTGCTTGGCTACTGAGTAGGATGCTAATAAGGGCTGCAGGAACAAATGCGAGAAATGTGCAGAGTAAAATTAGTTTCGCTTTTATAGTCAGTGACATAGATAATCCTTTTTATCTCAAGCTAACACGATCGAACGTAAAAATGATCGAACATAGTAGTTACTCTGATTTAGCAATTCATAGTATTTTCTGTGCGACAGTGTAGCTATTTTTTATTAAATGAGTCAAAGAATTCTCAGTCGGCACGTTTGGAAATATAAAATGCAATGAAAAAACATATTAAGCAACGAACAATAGACGAGGCCTTTACGCCTTTTTCACATCAATACCCTTTGACCTTGCAGAAGATTTTATATTCGCGTGGTGTTCGATCGGATGAGGAGTTAGGTTATCGTTTGCAGTCATTACTGCGGCCTGACTTATTGAAAGGGGTAAAAGAGGCTGCTGTTTTATTAGCTGATGCGATTGAAGCAGAGAAACGTATTCTTATTGTGGGTGATTTTGATGCGGATGGAGCGACCAGCACTGCGCTTGGTATTTTAGCTCTCAATGCAATGGGGGCTGTTGATCCAGATTATTTAGTGCCGAACCGATTTGAGTTTGGTTATGGGCTCACGCCTGAAATTGTAGAAGTTGCCGCTCTGCGAAAACCGGATTTGTTGATGACGGTAGACAATGGCATTTCGAGTATCGAGGGCGTTGCGGCCGCAAAATCACTTGGCATGAGTGTGATTGTTACGGACCATCACTTACCCGGTGATAATGAACCTGATGCGGACGCTATTGTGAACCCAAATCAACATGGATGTGGCTTTGAAAGTAAGTCTATGGCGGGCGTTGGGGTGATTTTTTACGTTATGAGTGCCTTACGAGCAGAACTAAGTTCTCGACAGTGGTTTGTAAAGCACCACATAGCTGAGCCAAAAATGGCAGAGTACTTAGATTTGGTGGCATTAGGCACGGTAGCGGATGTGGTGCCGTTGGACCCCAACAATCGAATACTTGTGTATCAAGGTATAAAGCGAATTCAAGCTGGATTTGCCCGCCCAGGAATTTTAGAATTACTTAGTATTGGTGGCCGTGAGCACACTAAAATAAAGGCATCAGATTTAGGGTTCGTTGTTGGCCCACGATTAAATGCTGCGGGTCGGTTGGATGATATGTCGGTAGGTATTGAGTGTCTGTTAAGCACGCACAATACTCACGCAAGATCGATTGCTCAAAAACTGGACCAATTAAATAGAGAGCGAAAAAGTATTGAATCGGACATGAAGGCTCAGGCTGAATTTGTCTTGCAAGACTTACTGGAAGAAACCAATTTACCAAACGGCGTGTGCTTTTATGATGAGGACTGGCATCAAGGAGTGATTGGTATTCTAGCCTCTAGAATGAAAGACAAATGCTATCGTCCTGTTATTGCTTTTGCTCAAGCGGAAGCAGGGATGATTAAAGGGTCTGCCCGCTCAATTCCTGGGTTACACATCCGCGATGCACTAGATGTCATAGCAAAACGTCATCCTGACTTACTTAGTAAATTTGGAGGGCATGCCATGGCTGCGGGCATGAGTATTCAAGAGAAGGATTACGTGCGCTTTTCCAGTGTCTTTAATGATGTAGTCACTGAGCTGGTGAGTGAAGATCAATTGCAAGCTCGTATATTGACTGATGGCGCGCTATCTGCTGAAGACTTCAGTTTGAGTTTTGCCGAATTAGTTCGCCATAGTGGCCCATGGGGACAGCACTTTCCTGAACCTGTATTTGAAGGCGTGTTTGAGGTTCTTCAGCAAAGGATTGTTGGTGAAAAACACCTCAAACTGTTAGTGAAAGACCCTCTGTCTGATTTATTTCTGGACGCTATTGCTTTCTTTATAGATTTAGACAGTTGGCCGAATCAGGCTCAAAAGGCGAAAATTGTTTATAAGCTGGAAATCAATGAATTTCGAGGGCAAAAAAACTTACAATTATTAGTTGATTATATTGAAATAATTGAGTGACATTGGCTACGGCCTTGTTGGAAATTGAGATATAATGCTGATCCCCTATTCACTCACTTATTTTTTTGCAGGAGTTCTTTTATCATGACTGCACTGGTTCTTGATGGCAAACTTTGTGCCGAAGAAACTGAAACACGTTTGAAAGCACAAGTTGCTGAATTAAAAAGCCGTACTGGTGGTACGCCAATTTTAGCGACGATCCTTGTCGGTGGTGATCCAGCTTCTGCCACGTACGTTAAAATGAAAGGGAATGCGTGTCGCCGTGTTGGTATGGATTCCATGGCTATTGAGCTTTCTGAAGAAACCACGACGGACGAACTGCTTGCTCAAATAGAAGAGTTGAATAATAACCCAGATGTGCACGGTATTTTGTTGCAACATCCAGTGCCACCTCAGATTAATGAACGTGCTTGTTTTGATGCTATTGCTGCGCGAAAAGATGTGGATGGTGTTACTTGTTTAGGCTTTGGTCGTATGGCCATGCAGGAACCTGCGTATGGTGCTGCGACACCAGCAGGTATTATGCGTTTGCTTGAAAGTTATGAAATTGAGTTAGAAGGCAAACACGTTGTTGTTGTCGGTCGCAGTCCTATTTTAGGTAAGCCAATGGCATTGATGATGTTAAACGCAAACGCAACGGTAACCATCTGTCATTCACGTACAAAGAATTTACCTGAATTGATAAAACAGGCTGATGTTGTAGTCGGTGCAGTTGGAAGGCCTGAACTGATTAAGGCTGATTGGATTAAAGATGGTGCTGTTGTTGTAGACGCTGGTTACCATCCTGGTGGTGTTGGCGATATAGAATTAGCACCTTTAGCAAATAAAGCATCTGCTTATACACCTGTTCCTGGTGGTGTTGGGCCAATGACGATTAATACATTGATATTGCAAACTCTTGAGTCTGGCTTAAAGCATTTGAGCTAATCTGGGCTTTCTTTATCGTAAAGGGATGTCTTAAAAGTACAAATGTATATTCACGGAAAGCCGCAACTATGCGGCTTTTCATTTTCTATTCTTATTTTGTAGTGGATTGGTAGTTTATGTCTACGGAACTATTAAAAGACGCGTTAGATTTTGATTTATTAGCAGATGTTTTTGTAACCGAATCAATCAGTGCTTCTCCAGCTGAATTGCATGGACAGCTATGTGGCTACCTTGCGTCAGGTGTTGGCTTGCCATTGGAAGATTGGCTGGCGATGGTTGTTGAGTTTTGTGATGTTGAAGCTTGGAAAGAAGCAGCAAGTCGTAAAGCTATTGTTGATTTGTATTCCTCTACTTTAACCTTGTTTCAAAATGGCGAATACGCGTTAGTACCTGCGATTGCAGATGAAGATGCGCCACTAAATGAGCGAGGAGTAACGCTTGCTCAATGGTCGCACGGTTTTTTAGCGGGCTATGGCCTATCTGGACAGAAAAAGAATTTATCAGAAGAAACCACCCAGGTTCTGAGAGATTTTGCGAACGTATCGGCAATGCAAGCTGATATGCAAGAGTTAGAAGACAATAACGATAATGAAGCAGACTTGACGGAGCTTGTAGAGTACGCTCGTTTGTCTGCGCTGTTATTGTATTCAGAGCATTACGATGTACAGCCAGATGCAGAGCAAAAAAATCGTAACCAAGTACACTAAAATAGCATTACTCATACTGAAATAGGTTGGATGAACTTATGACAAAATTATCAAATGCATTGTATCAATCGCGCCGAAACCAAGTAATGGATTCTTTACCTAATGGGTCGGTGGTGGTATTACGTACGGGTGGCCTGTGTACGCGAAATAATGATTGTGAGTATGAGTTTCGTCCTAATAGTAACTTTTTTTATCTAAGCGGTTTCCCTGAGTCCGATGCGTATTTGATCATTAACAGTGATAGGCAGTCTCATTTGTTTTCTTTACCAAAAGATCTGGAGAAAGAACAATGGGAAGGTTTTCGCTATGGTGATGATGCGGTGCAGGTATTCGGTGTTGATGAAGTGCAGTCTCTTACGTGTTTGGATTCTGCAGCCTTAGCTATGTTAGACGGTGCTGACAATGTGGTATTCCCTTTTGATGACACACCCTTAAATGAAAAAGTAAATGCATGGCGATCGACACTGATAAAGCGTGCTCGTGCGGGTGCCGTTGCGCCTTCCACCTTTCAAGATCTTGCACCAATTTTGTCTGAAATGCGCCTGATCAAACACGAGGAAGAAATTTCACTAATGGAAAAGGCGGCACAAATTAGCGTTGTTGCCCATAGAGCAGCGATGCAATCTGTTAAGCCTACGATGATGGAGTATCAATTAGAAGCCGAATTAAATTATCAATTTATGAAAGCTGGATCTCGTCATCTTGCGTACACTAACATTGTCGCGTCGGGAGCAAATGCTTGCACCTTACATTACATTAATAACCAAGATAAGATTCATGATGGTGATCTGATTTTGATTGATGCTGGGTGTGAACTGGGCTGTTACGCCTCAGATATTACTCGTACTTTCCCTGCGAATGGCCGCTTTAGTGAAGCCCAAGCGGCTTTGTATCAAATTGTGCTGGATGCTTATTATGCTGGCTTTGCAAAACTACGTGTCGGTGAGAAGTATGAATCTTGTCATAATGCTGCAGTTGAAACCATCACTGCAGGTCTTATTAAACTTGGGTTATTGAAAGGTGAATTGGATTCTTTGATAGAGAACAAGGCATACCGTGCATTCTATATGCATAATACAGGGCATTGGATTGGACTTGATGTGCATGATGTGGGTTCTTATAAAGTGGATGGGCTATCAAGGCCGTTAGAAGCGGGAATGGTACTGACGCTAGAGCCTGGTATTTATGTGTCGAAAGATAATATGAACGTTGATTCAAAATGGCGAGGAATTGGCATTCGAATTGAAGATGATATTGTTATTACGAATGATGGCCCTTATGTTTTAACCCATGGGTTGCCAAAAGAAATTTCAGATGTTGAAGCGCTTATGTCTAGTGAATAAGATGATCTAAATTTACGGTTGGATGAGAGTAGAGAATAAAATGGCAAATACTTATGATGTGGCGGTTATTGGTGCAGGAATGATGGGTGGGGTAACGGCTTCTTTGTTAGCTCAAAATAGCCTGTCTGTTGCCCTCATTGACCCTTCTTCTGGAAAAGTTAAGCTGTCTTCTCCTCCTTATTATGATACTCGGGTAAGCGCGCTATCAACGGCCTCTCAATTGCTAATGGAGCGTGCTGGCATTTGGAAAACGCTTCCTATAGAAAGACTTTTACCCTATCAAAGCATGAAAGTTTGGGACGGGTTAGGAACAAGTGAGATTGAATTCCAGTCAACGGATTTTGGCGTTATGTCTTTGGGGTGTATGGTTGAAAATGCGGTTTTGACAGACGCTTTGATGACACAAAATACATCATTTAAAAATGTCGATACTTTTTTTGGTGAGCGAGTTGTTGAGTTTGATTCTCAAGAAAAAGAGGTTGTTATTACGCTGTCGTCAGGGAAAAAAATTCGTTCTGCATTAATGATTGCAGCAGACGGGGCGAATTCGTTTGTTAGACAGGAAGCGGATTTTCAATGTCGAGAATGGGACTACGGTCACTGTGCAATCATTTCTACGATTGAAATTGACCGCTCTCATGAGAACACGGCTTGGCAAGCATTCGGTGAGGAGGGCGTTTTAGCTTTTTTGCCTTTACCTCGTGTTGAAGGCCGTCACTTTGTTTCGATTGTTTGGTCTGTCTCTCCAGAAGATGCAGAGCAGCTTTGCCAATTAAATGAAACCGATTTCTGTCAACGCTTAAGCTATGCATTATCTGGTCATTTTGTAGTATTGGCAGAATTATCGCAACGACTTTCCATTCCTTTAAAGCAACGACATGCAACAGAATATGTTAAAAACCGGATTGCTCTGGTTGGTGACGCGGCACACACGATCCACCCTCTTGCTGGGCAAGGGGCAAACATTGGTTTTGCCGATGTTGAGGTGTTGGTTGATATTGTTAGCTCAGCCTTTAAGAGGCAAGATGACATAGGGCGGTTAGCTTTATTAAGGCGCTATCAGCGAGCACGGATGTTGAATAATCTGCAAATGGCGGCAGGAATGGAATCCTTTAAGAGAACGTACACTACTCAGAACCCTATCATTGTACAAATTCGTAATATGGGAATGAATGTTGTCAATGGCTGTTTTACCTTTAAGCGCTCCGTTGTTTCTAAAGCTTTTGGCGGCAGTTGAGTTGAAATAAAGATAACGAATAAAAAATTATTTTTTCTGTCTAGTTAGTGAAAAGGTATTAGTAATGGTAATTGTTTTCATTTATAGTCTTGCTAATTGAATTAATCTACTCTTTATAAAGGTGATATTTCCATGAAAAAAACAGCGTTGGCTTTGCCTGTACTCGCGTTAATGAGCCTCTTATCAAATACTGTGATCGCATCAGATGAAGTTAATCTGTACTCCGCTCGACAAGAAGCCTTGATCTTACCTTTACTTGTGAATTTCACAAAAGAGACGGGTGTCATGGTGAACTTAATCACAGGCTCTGATGATCAGCTATTGAGGCGCTTACAAGTCGAAGGCGACGCCAGCCCTGCGGATTTGTTTATTACTGTTGATGCTGGGCGTCTACACCGAGCAAAAGAAGCAGGTGTTCTGCAACCTATAGAAAGCGATGTGTTAACAGAAAAAGTACCTAGTAATTTAAAAAATGTAGATAATTATTGGTATTCATTGTCACAAAGAGCACGAGTGATTTTCTACGCGAAAGATCGAGTGACTCCCGAAGAGTTATCAACGTATGAAGATTTAGCAGATCCAAAATGGAAAGGAAGACTGTGTATTCGCTCATCTGGAAATATTTATAATCAATCCTTAGTGGGTTCTATGCTTGAAGCTGCTGATGAAGCTCATACCCAAGAATGGCTCAATGGTTTAGTGAAAAACTTTGCTCGTCCTCCCGTAGGTGGTGATACAGACCAACTGAAAGCGGTTGCTGCGGGTGAATGTGACATTACAGTAGCAAATACGTATTATTTTGGACGACTGGTTAATAGTAAAAAAGCGGAAAGCCAAGCGGTTGCTGAGAAGCTTGGCGTATTCTGGCCTAATCAAGGCAAAGGTGATCGTGGTGCTCATGTAAATGTAAGTGGTATTGGTGTGACTGCATCGTCAGAAAACAAAGAAAATGCGATAAAATTGATTGAGTTTCTTCTGTCTGATAAATCTCAAACTTGGTATGCTGAAATAAATAATGAATACCCAGTAGTAAATGGCATTTCTCCTCCATCATCATTGGCACAATATGGTGAATTTAAATCTGATCAGCTTAATTTAACCAAGCTGGGTGAAAACAATCGCAGAGCGGTTGAGATGATGGACATTGCCGGTTGGAAGTAGTTTTAAAAATGTCTAAATGTTGAGAGAACATGTCGAATAATGTGTTAACTGCCCATTCAGGGAAATCTGGAAGTGGCTGGCTAAAGGGCGTATCTATCGCCCTTTCTGTCGTTTTATCCTTACCGATTTTGGTTGTTTTAAGTCATGTGGTTCTAGGCGATGCCTCGGTCTGGAATCATTTAGTGGATACGGTCTTATTTGGTTATATCTCTAATTCATTGTACTTAATGGGAGGTGTCACCTTCGGAGTTTTGTTATTCGGTGTGCCTACCGCTTGGTTAACCAGTGTTTGTGTCTTCCCAGGACATAAATGGCTGTCTGTTGCTTTATTACTTCCTTTAGCTGTGCCTGCTTATATTATTGCTTATACCTATACTGGTTTTTTTGATTATGCGGGCCCTATACAGACATTGATTCGAGACATTACGGGCTTGGGGTATGGCGAATATTGGTTTTTTACGGTGCGTTCTTTACCAGGTGCTATCGTAATGTTGTCCCTGGTTTTATACCCTTATGTTTATTTAATGGCTCGGGCTGCTTTCTTAGAGCAATCTTCAAACACACTCGAAGTTAGCCGTACGTTAGGTTATGGCCATAGGCAGTCTTTTTTTAAATTAGGTCTACCATTAGCTAGACCAGCTATTGTAGCTGGGGTTACGTTGGTGTTAATGGAAACATTAGCAGACTACGGAACCGTGCAGTTTTTCGGTGTAAATACGTTTACCACAGGCATTTTTCGTACCTTTTATGGGTTTGGTGACGCGGTCGCTGCGTCCCAATTGGCTGCTACTTTGCTGTTTTTTGTAACACTGCTTATTTTACTTGAACGCTATTCAAGGCGTAAAATTCGTTACCATTCTTCAGGGTTAAACAAAGCCAGCAATCGAAAAATAGAACTTAAAGGCGCATATGGAATCAGCGCTTTACTGTTTTGTATGATACCCGTTTTGTTTGGATTTATATTTCCAGTATTACAGCTTGCTTACTGGGCGGTATTTGATTCTATAGGCTTAGACAATAGCTTTTTTAAACTGGCTTGGAACTCCCTTTCCCTAGCATTTATCGCCTCTTTGATGGCTGTTTTTTGTGCGTTAGTTTTATCTTACGCGAGTCGCCTTTTTCCCCGAAAATCGATTAATGCGGCGGTTTCCATGTCTGGGCTAGGGTATGCGCTTCCTGGCACCATCATCGCCATCGGTGTGATTATTCCGTTTGCATGGGTTGACCATCAAATCATTAATGCAGTGAAAACGGTCACTGGAGAAAAAACAGGGTTATGGCTCTCAGGCACCATTTTTGCGCTGTTATTTGCCTATACTGTTCGCTTTATGGCGGTGTCTCTTGGTGCTGTTCAAAGTGGATTAGGGAAAATCAAACCAAGCTTAGATATGGCTGGGCGCTCGTTGGGATTAACCCCTCTTGGTGTGTTGAAACAAATTCATGTTCCCTTGCTAAAAGGGTCAGTGCTCACGGCATTATTGATTGTCTTTGTTGATGTTTTAAAAGAGTTACCTGCGACTCTAATTCTACGACCTTTTAATTTTAATACCTTGGCGGTTAGAGCATTTGAATTGGCTTCTGATGAGCGCTTAGCCGATGCAGCACCTGCGTCAATAATGATTGTTTTAGTCGGCCTGATACCTGTTACATTACTCAGTCGTTCCATTTCATCCCGTAATTAAATTGATATAGAGATCCACATACATGTCCGTCTTGTCTTCAACAAAATCTGAATTATCCATTGAAAATGTCGTGATTGCTTACGGTGATGTACAAATTATTAATGGTGTTAGCTTTTCTTTAAAAGAAGGTAAAATTGGCTGTTTACTTGGTCCTAGTGGATGCGGAAAATCGACGTTGTTACGTGCAATCGCTGGCTTTGAACCTTTGAGACAAGGTGAAATTTATATTGATGGTGAGTTACTCGCATCTGCGGAGTTTGTTGTCCCTCCCGAAGAAAGGCGGTTTGGGATGGTGTTTCAAGACATTGCGCTTTTTCCTCATCTAACGATCTTGGAAAACATTGCTTTTGGCATCAGACATTGGAGTAAGCAAGAGAAGGAGTCAAGGGTTTCTTACTTATTGGACTTGGTCGGTCTTCCTGGATTCGAAACGCGTTACCCTCATTCATTATCAGGTGGGCAACAGCAACGAATCGCCCTTGCTAGAGCCATTGCTCCAAAACCAAGATTATTATTAATGGATGAACCTTTTTCAGGATTGGATACCAAATTAAGAGAAGAGCTGGTTCCTGAGATACGACAGATTCTTTTGCAAGAGAAAATGAGTGCGATATTGGTGACCCACGATCAATTAGAGGCTTTTTCAATGGCTGATCAAGTTTCTGTTATGAGTGGAGGAAGTATCCATCAAACAGGATCTGCGTATCAAATTTACCACAAACCAGATACACGTTTTGTTGCAAGTTTTATTGGTCACGGTGATTTTTTAGCTTCTGTTGTGTGTGGTGATAATTGTGTCCATTCAGACCTTGGAGAAATTAAAGGCAGTACATTGCATGGTTATTCTGATGGTGAAAAAATTGACTTGTTGGTCAGGCCTGATGATATTCTGCATGATGATGACAGTGATTTTCAAGGGCTAATCGTGAGCAAGTGGTTTCGAGGATCCCATTTTTTATACCGGGTGAGGCTGCCTTCTGGCAAGGTTGTGTATTGTTTTGCATCGTCACATCATGACCATTTGATTGGGCAAGAGATTGGTCTTTCGGTTCATTTGGACCATCTTGTATTGTTTCCAAGAGAGTCCTAGTGAGCCTAAATTTACATACTAGTACCTAACACAGTGATTATGACAAGTTGAGCTCTTTATAGGCTTTGGTAAATCTTGCTCTGGTTTGGTCAACATTAAACATCCTGTTTAACTTTTTGTTTTAATTGCTGATCATACCCGTCAAGTTCTTCATCTAACTCCATGAGCCTGTTTTGCTGACGCCTTAACAACTGTCTGAAATAGTCACAAAGTTCGTTGCTGGAGTTTTCATAAATACCCGCCAGCTCCTTCTTGAGTACCGTTCCTCCTTTAAGGAGAACAGTATCATACCCTGTCAATAACCCTCGCACATGGTTAATTAGCTGTGTTCAGTCGATAGATGGCGGCGCATTTGCAAAAAAGAACGTTCATCCTGTTGTTCTATTTTTCTGATTGCCACGGACCGTATAGCGCCATGTTGACTTGCTTCTGCTATGGCACGAGCATCATTGTTATGATATCTGGTTTCAACTCAGCCTCTGAAAAAGCAAAAAAACTCCCGTGCGGCCACAACCGGTTTGAATTTCATCAACGATCAGCATAGCCCCATTCCGTTTTGCTAGTGTTTCGACAGATTGAAGCCATTTTTTACTAGCTGAATTCAGCCCTCCTTCATCTTGAACTATTTCAAGAATTATAGCTGCAGGCTCAGTGATTCTACTTGATGGATCATTTAATAATTTTTCTAAAAGAACGGAACTATCAAAGCCATCGCCTAGATAGTTGTCATAAGGAATTCTGGTAACGTTTGTGAGCAAAGGATCTGAAGAGTGACGATGATGTTGATTGCCTGTAAGGCTTCCAATATCAAGAATCATCACCGTGTGTTTAATAGATGTGACTTTTCTAGGAAGGCCGTAGTAAGACGAATTGATCAACTCTAAAATGGCTGCTGACAAATCGACATCTTGAGATATGATGTCTGACATTCGGTATATGTCTGGGTCAGGCATCGCCTATTTCATGTTTAAATCGACCATCACTTGAGGCTGTTTAGGGGATAGTGATGCCTTGCAAGATGAGATTTCATTGGAATCCAGTAATTTCTGTAGACATTCTGACCCTTTCAGTTATACAAAAAGTAATAAAGCGTGTATGTTGCATTAGCAAAAAACAGTTGAGTATTTATAATAGCGTTTTTAAAGGTTTGGGTGGAAATTTTGAGCATAATTCGACTAAAAGGGCAGGCTGATCGACGTTTGCGTGCTGGACATCAATGGATATACAGCAATGAGATTGATACAAATACGACTCCATTAAAGCAATTCGTCGCAGGTGATCAGGTTGTGGTCGAAGCGGCGAATGGAAAAGCAATAGGGATGGCAACGGTTAACCCTAATACTTTGATTTGTGGTCGATTGTACAGTCGTGAAGTTGGAGCTGTGTTAAATAAATCATTGATAGTTCACCGTTTGAAAATTGCATTGTCGTTAAGAGAAATGACATACAAAGGGCCATATTACCGTTTGGTCTTCGGGGATTCTGATGGGCTGTCAGGGTTGGTTGTGGATCGCTTTGGTGATGTCTTAGTCGTGCAAATTTCTACCGCTGGTATGGAAAAAGTTAAACAAGAAATTATTGAAAGCTTAATTGAAGTGGTGAAACCTGAAGCTATTTTGATGAAGAACGACGGTAAAATGCGTTCGGTTGAAGGAATAGAAAGCTATGTTGAGGAAGTCTATGGCACCGTTCCTCAAGAAGTTTTTATCCAAGAAAATGATGTGTTGTTTCAAGTTCCTGTTTGGGACGGGCAAAAAACCGGTTGGTTTTATGATCACCGAGAAAATCGCAAAACAATGCAAAATTTCTGTGATGGGAAAAGAGTATTGGATGTGTTTTCTTACATTGGAGGTTGGGGTGTTCAAGCGGCGTTTGCTGGTGCAACGGATGTGACTTTTATTGATGCTTCTGAAAGTGCGCTTGGTCATGTAGAGGCAAACTTGCAACTCAATCAATATGAAGGTCATTCATCATTAATGCATGGCGATGCATTTGATGCGATGCAATCTTTAATTGCTGAGAAAGAACGCTTCGATGTGGTTGTTATGGATCCCCCTGCTTTTATTACTCGTCGTAAGGACATTAAAGCAGGAGAAGGGGCGTATCATAGGGCCAATCAATTAGCGCTTCGTTTGGTTGCAAAAGGCGGTATTCTTGTGACGGGATCGTGTTCTATGCATCTACAAGAATCTAGATTGCATGACATCGTACGCAGTAATACTCGATCATTAGAGCGTTTTTCGCAGTTGATTTATCGCGGGACTCAAGCTACTGACCATCCAGTACACCCTTCAATTGAAGAAACTGAATATCTAAAAGCGCTGTTTTATCGTGTTCATAATAATATGGGCCTTTAATCTCCATAGTATCTCGAAAATAGGCCTGCTACTCACATTCGATACTCGCTTCGAATAGCAGGCTTTTATCCACATGCTGAGACAAGAGGGTTTATCCGCACCTTCCTTAAGCACTGTCTCTCAAAGATATGTGAGGCCAGCCCCTTTCTTTTGCGATGCTTGTAAGAGATTTGTCTGCATTTACTGCAACGGGGAAATCAACCAGCTCTAACAGTGGTAAATCATTATGAGAATCACTGTAAAAATAACTGCCTTCTAATGTATGTCCTGTTTCCTTTAGCCAATCATTTAGACGGGTAACCTTACCTGCTTGAAAGCTTGGAACACCGACAATGTTTCCAGTGTACTTGCTATCAACTTTTTCCGGAACCGGTGCGATTAAATGATCCATTTTTAACTCTGCGCTGATTGGACCTGTTACAAATTGATTTGTTGCCGTAATGATTAATAAAAAGTGGTCTTTGCTTCTATGGCTTTCAATCAAGTTCAATGCTTTTTGATGAATCATTGGGCGAATTTTGGATTCCATAAATGCTTGATGCAGATCATGTAGTTCGTTTTCAGTAAAACGACTTAAAGGCGCCAAACTAAATCTAAGATATTCATGGATATCTAAAGTACCTGCTACATAGTCTTGGTAAAAGCGATCATTCGCTGTTTTGTATGCATCGACATCGACCAATTTTTGTTCAACTAAAAATTGCCCCCAGCTGTAGTCACTGTCCCCTTCTAAAAGGGTCCCATCCAAATCGAATATTGCGAGCGTCACGTTTTGTCCTCAATTGGTACGAATATGTGAAAGTATAATGGCCTTACAGAGAAATAACATCACTCTTAATTGTTAAGCGTGATGAAATATGGAACAATGAAATGAATTACATTTTAGTTTTAAGGTAGTGTCTCGTGATTGATGCAGACGGATATAGGCCGAATGTAGGCATCATACTGATGAATGAACGAGGCCAGCTTTTATGGGCAAGGCGAATTGGTCAGAATGCATGGCAGTTCCCTCAGGGTGGTATCAAAAATGATGAGACCGCAGAAGACGCTCTATTTCGCGAATTGAAAGAAGAAGTTGGTTTAGAGCCTCATCAAGTAGAAATTGTTGGAAAAACACGTGGCTGGTTACGGTATCGCTTACCTAAACGTATGTTACGTCATAATAGTAAGCCTCTCTGCATAGGTCAAAAACAAAAATGGTTTTTGCTTTCTATTCGATGCCCTGATGCTGATGTATGTGTCGATGGGACAGATTGCCCGGAATTTGATGGTTGGCGTTGGGTTAGCTATTGGTACCCTCTGGGCCAGGTTGTTGCTTTTAAAAAGGATGTCTATCGTCGAGCTCTAAAAGAATTAATTCCAAACGCACATAGATGGCTAGATAAGGTGAATAGGTCTGTGGCTTGAGGTTAGATAAAAGGAAAAATATGCTAAATTTGTTAAGGCGTATAACGCAGGAAGTAGCCGCGGCAGAATCATTATCTGCGGCCTTGGATATTATCGTTCGTCGTGTGAGACGGACGATGCGTACAGAAGTGTGCTCTGTCTATCTAGTTGATCCTAGTTCTAAAGAATATTTGTTGATGGCAACCCGAGGGTTAAACCTTGATGTGGCTGGTAGCGCAAGTTTAAAACCTAATGAAGGTTTGGTGAGTCTTGTTGGTCGTAGGGCTGAGCCGGTTAATTTAGAAGATGCGCAGAAGCATCCCGAATTCCATTTGCTAAAAGGCACTGGAGAAGAGCGTTATAAATCTTTTCTTGGCGTTCCTATTATTCATCATCGTGAAGTGCTTGGTGTGTTGGTTGTCCAACATGAAGATAAGCGTCGTTTCGATGAAGGTGAAGAAGCGTTTTTAATTACCCTGTCTGCTCAGCTTGCCAGTATTATTGCTCATGCTGAAGCAACAGGTGCAATGACTGTTTTTAACAAGTCAAAAGACATAACCCATACCGATTTACGTTACAAAGGCATTCCCGGTAGCTCAGGTGTGGCGATCGGTACTGGTGTGGTTGTCTATCCACCCGCTGATTTAAATGCGATCCCAGATCGTATATCAGATAATCCCCAGCATGAAATTGATAGCTTTAGATCTGCTTTAGAAGGGGCTCGAACCGACATCCGAAAAGTAAGTAGCCGTCTTAGTCAGCACCTTTCTTCTGATGAAAAAGAGCTATTTGATGTTTATCTAAAAATTTTAGATGACAATACGATTGCTCTTGAGGTTGAGGATAAGATCAAAGAAGGCAACTGGGCTCAAGGTGCTTTGCGTCAAGTATTTCTCGCGCACATTGCCCAATTTAATATGATGGATGATACCTATCTTCGGGAAAGAGCTTCGGATATTCGGGATTTAGGTTGTCGAATTCTTTCTCACTTGCAAGAAAACTCTCCTAATACAGCCAGTCATTTTTCTGAGCCTGCTATTGTAATAGGGGAAGAGTTGACCGCATCTATGTTGGGCGAAATACCTTTAGATAAAATTAAAGGTCTTGTTTCTGTTATGGGTTCTGGTAACTCTCATGTTGCAATCTTAGCTAGAGCTATGGGGATTCCAACCGTAATGGGTGCGATGGATCTACCTTATTCTCAACTGGATAAAAAAAGCATTATTATTGATGGTTACTCAGGCAAGATTTTTACGAATCCATCTGAGAAAATGATCGAAAGTTATCAACAAGTTGTTGATGAACAAAAAATTCTTGAAGAAGAGTTTCAAACATTAAAAGACCTACCCTGTGAAACAAAAGACGGTCATAGAATGTCGTTGTTTGTGAATACGGGATTGTCTGCAGACATCGGGTTATCTTTAGATCGTGGTGCGGAGGGCATCGGTCTTTATCGAACTGAAGTGCCTTTCATGGTACGAGAACATTTTCCGACAGAAACAGAGCAAGAACAGATTTATCGTCAACAATTGGAGGGGTTTGCGCCTGCACCAGTGACCATGAGGACTTTGGATATTGGTGGTGATAAAGCCCTGCCGTATTTTTCTATTGAAGAAGAAAACCCATTTTTAGGATGGCGTGGTATTCGAGTTACACTAGATCATACCGAAATTTTTCTAGGCCAAGTTCGAGCGATGATTAAAGCCAGCTCAGGTTTGCATAACCTAAAAATAATGTTACCTATGATTTCTAATGTGGCGGAAGTAGAAGAAGCTCAGTCGCTAATTCGTCGTTCTTACATGGAAGTAAAAGAAGAAGGCTACGATGTGGTGATGCCAGATGTGGGTGTGATGATTGAAGTACCCGCTGCCGTTTATCAAGTGAAAGCATTGGCTTCTATCGTCGACTTTATGTCTGTCGGTAGCAATGATTTAACTCAGTATCTTCTCGCGGTGGATCGTAATAACCCGAGAGTCGCTGACTTATACAATCCTTTTCATCCTGCGGTATTACATGCCTTAAGAAATATTGTGGCGGAAGTAAAGCATGAAGGTATTGGCCTGAGTGTTTGTGGTGAAATGGCGGGCGACCCTATGGGAGCGATTTTATTAATGGCGATGGGATACGATACGCTTTCAATGAGCTCCACAAACTTGCCAAAAGTAAAGGCGGTGATACGTAACATTAATGCAGAACAAGCGAATGATATGTTAACTCAAGTGATGAGTTTGGTGCATGCTGATGCTGTTACCCAAACGATGACTCGCCTGATGAGAGAAGCGGATATTGAGCGTTTGGTTCGACCAAGTAACACCAATCAATCTATACATTAGTGATATTTAGATAAAGGTTAAACAGAATGATTGATTACCCAAACATTGACCCTGTTGCGATCTCACTTGGTCCCCTTTCTGTTCACTGGTATGGCATTATGTACCTTATTGGTTTTGCTGGTGCCTACTTATTAGGTGCATATAGAGCAAAACAATCGAATGGAAAGTGGACTGTAGATCAAGTAAGTGATGTGATTTTTTACGGGGCGATGGGTGTCATTTTAGGTGGTCGAATTGGATACGTTTTGTTTTATCAATTCGACGGATTATTAAATGACCCATTGAGCTTGTTTCGTATATGGGAAGGCGGCATGTCTTTTCATGGTGGTTTATTAGGTGTGATTGTTGCCATGTGGTTATTTGGTAAGCGTTACAAAAAACACCTTATTGATGTTACTGACTTTATAGCGCCTTTGGTGCCTATTGGTCTTGGTGCGGGTCGAATCGGTAACTTTATTGGTGGTGAATTATGGGGTAAAGTGACCGATGTGTCATGGGGGATGGTATTTCCTACGGATACAAGTCAGCTTATTCGTCATCCTTCTCAGTTGTATCAATTTGCACTAGAAGGTGTTGTTCTATTTTCCATTTTGTGGTTTTTTTCACAAAAAGAAAAACCAAGATACTGTGTTTCAGGTGCATTTCTGTTCTTTTATGGTGCCTTTAGAGTTGTGGTTGAGTTCTTCCGTCAACCTGACGCGCACATTGGTTATCTAGCGTTTGGTTGGTTAACACAAGGTCAATTATTGTCTGTTCCTATGCTGATAGGAGGTGCTGTGTTAGTCGCTTATGGATTCAGGTCAGTAAAACCGTTAACACACTCGGTTTGATCTCCTAATAATAGCTATAAAACGTGCTCTAAAAAATGCTAGAATCTGTGGCATTTTTTAGAGCGTATTAGGTGATTTTATGACTCCTTATCTGCAACTCTTGCAAGATGTTTTAGACAATGGTCAGTTTAAAAGCGATCGCACTGGTACCGGTACCTACAGTGTTTTTGGTCGCCAAGTTCGCTATGACCTACAAGACGGTTTTCCTTTACTTACGACTAAAAAATTGCATGTTCGGAGCATCTTGCACGAATTATTGTGGTTTCTTAGTGGTGATACAAACATTCGTTATTTGAAAGACAATGGTGTGAGTATTTGGGATGAATGGGCGACAGAAGAGGGTGAACTCGGCCCTGTATATGGTGCGCAATGGCGTAACTGGAAAGGAGACGATGGAAAGGTATACGATCAAGTCGAGACATTAGTGGAAGGGTTGAAGAATAACCCTTCAAGCCGTCGTCATATCCTCAATGGTTGGAATGTTGCCTATCTTCCAGATGAAACTAAAAAGCCATGGGAGAACGCTGCTGCGGGCTTAATGGCATTGCCTCCATGTCATCTGTTGTACCAATTTTATGTTTGTAACGGAAAGCTGAGCGCGTCACTTTATATCCGTAGCAACGACTTATTCTTAGGCAACCCTTACAATACGGCATCTTTAGCATTTTTAACGCATATGCTGGCACAACAATGTGATCTAGAGCCGGGTGAAATTGTTATTTCTATAGGTGATTGTCACTTATATGCAAACCATTTAGAGCAAGCTAAGCAACAATTGGAAAGAAAACCTTCTACGTTGCCAACACTGTCCATTTCACGTAAAGCAGATTCTATTTTTGATTATCGTTTTGAAGATTTCGAAATTGTAGGCTACGAACCACAACCTCATATATCGGCTCCTATTGCGATATAAGTTACTGATAAATTACTGAGAATTATTATGTTGTCTTTGATCGTTGCTATGTCTGAGAATCGAGTGATTGGGATTAATAATGCCTTACCTTGGCATTTGCCTAATGATTTACAGTATTTTAAACGTATTACAATGGGAAAGCCGATTGTAATGGGGCGTAAAACCTTTGAATCCATTGGCCGGCCATTACCAGGAAGACGAAATATTATTATTAGCCGCCAAGAGGGTTTACACTATGATGGTGTGGATTGCATTCAAACGGTAGAAGGTGCTGTCTCTTTAGGGGAAAGTATCGCTTTTGTGGAAGGGCATGAAGAAATCATGGTGATTGGTGGCGCTCAAATTTATCAACGGGCGTTACCGATAGCGGATCGTCTTTATATTACGCATGTTCATTCAGATATTACTGGAGACGCTTACTTTCCTGAAGTAGATTGGTCGCTTTTTAACGAAGTCGCACGAGAAGACTTTTTAGCAGAAGGACCTAACCCTTATAATTATAGTTTTGTCGTGTATGACCGTATTTCGTAGCTAATAGATTTATAAAAGCGTTCAATAATGCCGCTCAGGGTCATAACTCAGCGGCATTTTTATTTAATTTAACGCAACTTTTATATTGGATTGAAGGCAAGACTCAACGGCAATATTTGCACTTTCCGCCAACTCTTCTATTGTTTCTCCATCTTCAGGGAAAACCGCCATACCTGCGCAGAGTTTTAACTCTCTAGTTACGTCTGTTGTTAGTTCAACTGTTAGAATTGGGTCTGGCTCAACCAAGTTAGAGAGCAATTTTTGGGCTTCTTTGATGCTGGTATTGGGTAGTAAAAGCAACAGTTTTTCTGGCTCTACTCTTGCTAATACGTCAGCTTCACGAATATGGCTGTAAACATATTGGCTAGAAGCTCGAATGGCAGCATTTTTATCTTGAGCAGATAAACCTGTTAAGCACTCATCAAATCCGATATTGATTTTTACCATAATCAGAGGCGTGTATTGTCGTTTTGCAAGACCCAATTGCTTTTTGAAGTGAGAGATAGCTGCGCCATGGTTTAATAAGCCTGTTAATTCATCGTATGTGGCCTGATTACGTAAATGCTCTTCTAGTGCTTTTTGAGAGCTTATGTCTTCCATAAAACCAATGATCTTCGCAATTTTTCCTTCACTATTTTTAGAGTAAGTGCGTCCTCGCTCTTTGACCCATAGATAAGTGCCATCTGACCTACGAATCCGATATTCTTCTTCGTAGTAATCACCATTCGCTTTTAAATGTTCAAACAAGGTGTTTTGTAATTGAGCAATGTCGTTTGCATGTACTAAGCTATGCCATTCTTCTGTTGATTGAGGTGCGTCAATTGGCTCGCAACCTAAAAGCATCGAGATGGATTCGGAACAAACCACTAAATCGCCTTCTGTTTCCCATAACCAGAGACCTGATGAGGATTCAGTAAGGGCAAATTTGAGAAGTGTATTTTCGGCAGAAGACAGATCCATGTAATCGGTGCTGTAGACGCAAGCAAGATAATGATCGTCATCAATAGATTGGAAGCCTAATTCAGTGCTAATAACAAGATCACCAATTTGAATGTTTTCTTGGCAGCGGTCAATGCTTCCCATATCAATTTCATTTGATAACCAATCCCATTTTTCTTGTTCTGAAGAGGTTGCACTCAGCATTAGCCAATGTTCAGGTGGAGAAACAACTTGATTTGCAAATAACGCTCTAAATCCTTGGTTGGAGCCTACGATCTTACCGCTTACTCTTTCTATCACAAATGCCGGGGTTGGCATAAAATCAAACGCGGATTTAAAAATGTTATGTTTACTTTGCATTTCTCCTCTCCTTTTCATCAGTATTAAATGCTTATTCGGGCGTTATCCAACGAACTTGAAATGCCGCGTTAGAGTTTTCACCTAAAATTGATGCTAACGTGGGTAAGTATTGTTTCGCTTTTGTTTCTAATGTCCATGGCGGATTGGTGATAATCATACCACTTCCATTCATTCCTTGATCCGCGTCGGCGTCACGAATTAATAACTCTATAAGTAATGTATTGCGAATTCCTTTAGATTTTATAGAGTTAATTAAACTGTCCGCTTGGCGGCGAGATAGTACAGGATACCATATGGCGTAGGTTCCAGTAGGAAAACGCTTGTATCCATCTAATAATGCACTGACAACAGCTTGATAATCTTTTTTGACTTCATAAGGCGGGTCCATTAGAACAAAGCCACGTTTTTGGGGAGGTGGTAACATCGCTTTTACGGCCGCAAAGCCATCGCCTTTTTGCACATTCGCTTTGCGTTTGTTTGGGAAGTGCCCTGCTAATATCGGAAAGTCATTTGGATGCAATTCACACAAATGCATTTTATCTTTTTGTCTTTGGTAATGCGCCACGACTTTTGGGCTGCCGGGGTAAGTGAGTAGTTCATTTTGTGCATTCATTGATTGAACAATATTAACAAACTCCTCAATGGGCTCGGGTAATTTTTTTGCTGCTATCAGTTTTGCAATTCCAGACTCAAACTCTTTGTTTTTTTGAGCTTGTATTGAGGCAAGAGGATATTCACCAATTCCTGCATGAGTATCTAGGTAAAAAAAGGGGGCTTCTTTTTTTGTGAAGTGTTGGCAAATTTGGCTAACAATAATATGCTTTAAAATATCTGCATGGTTGCCAGCATGGTAAATATGGCGATAACTCAGCATAGAAATCCTTGAAGATTCGGTATACGAAAAACAGAAAGTTAAATTATAGTAAAACTCGCACAATTAGAGCGATGAATTTTAAATAAAGAAAAGATAAGTGACATAATTCATTGTATATAGGTGGTTATTATAGTCGTTAAAACGATCTAATAATATGTACAAATGAC
Source organism: Marinomonas phycocola (assembly GCF_047525455.1). Classification (NCBI taxonomy): domain Bacteria; kingdom Pseudomonadati; phylum Pseudomonadota; class Gammaproteobacteria; order Oceanospirillales; family Oceanospirillaceae; genus Marinomonas; species Marinomonas phycocola. Next base: position 30,671 of record NZ_JBLIXL010000012.1, on the reverse strand, counting down.
AGTGTGCTGATTGTTGATTTTAGGTAAAGGTATTTTCTGCGAGAGAAAAGAAGCGTTAAGCGTTGTAAGCAGCAATATGTTTTAATTATTGCATAGGATATCGTGCAAGAATAATGCAAAAATACATCCACACTGCGATGTGTAAGCAGTATGGATGTGAAGTAAGCTTTGTTTTTATGGTAATGATGCTGTGCAAGCCATCACTATAATAAATGACTTACTTTAATAAAGATGTGTCTCTGACTGCACCTTTATCTGCACTTGTTGCGAAGTGTGCGTATACCTTTAGTGATGTTGTTACTTTTCTTGGGCGATCTTTAGCGGGTTGCCATGCCTGGTCACCTTTGGCTTCCATTGCAGCACGACGAGCGGCTAATTCTTCATCGGAAAGTAAAACATTAATGGTTCTATTTGGGATATCAATTCTAATAACATCACCTGACTCAACTAAACCAATGGCACCGCCGGATGCCGCTTCTGGAGACACGTGACCAATAGACAGACCAGAAGTGCCGCCAGAGAAACGGCCATCAGTCAAAAGTGCACAGGCTTTACCTAGACCTTTTGATTTGATGTAAGACGTTGGATAAAGCATTTCTTGCATGCCTGGGCCGCCTTTAGGACCTTCATAACGAACAATAACGACTTCACCTGCTTTTACTTTGTCTTCTAAAACATTGCTTACGGCTTCATCTTGAGACTCAGTAATATGAGCAGGGCCTTCAAATACTAGGCAAGATTCATCTACCCCTGCACTTTTCACGACACAACCATCTAGCGCGATGTTTCCGTATAGTACGGCTAAGCCACCTTCAAGGGAGAAGGCGTTTTCAATTGAGCGAATGCAGCCGTCTTCACGATCACCGTCAACAGAAGTCCAACGAGTCGATTGGCTAAACGCCGTTTGTGTTGGGATGCCTGCTGGACCTGCACGGAAAAACTTTAATATTTCCGGGGTCGGATTACGCATAATGTCCCATTTATCCAACGCGTCAGACATTGTCGCGCTGTGAATGGTTGGAATATCACTGTGTAATAAGCCTGCGCGATCTAGCTCACCTAAGAGGCCAAATATGCCACCGGCTCTGTGCACATCTTCCACGTGATATTTAGGAGAATTTGGTGCCACTTTACAAAGTTGAGGGATTTTACGAGACAGTCGATCAATGTCTTTTAATGTAAAGTCGATTTCTGCTTCTTGAGCCATTGCCAATAAATGCAGAATCGTATTGGTTGAACCGCCCATAGCGATATCTAACGCCATCGCATTCTCGAATGCTTTAAAACACGCGATTGCACGAGGTGCCAAATTAAACTCATCGTTATCGTAATAACGTTTAGTGATATCAACGATACGGTGGCCCGCTTCTTTAAATAGACGCTCTCGATCCGAGTGAGTCGCTAAGGTCGTACCGTTTCCCGGTAGACTTAATCCAAGCGCTTCTGTTAGGCAGTTCATCGAATTAGCCGTGAACATACCAGAGCAAGAGCCACAAGTTGGGCACGCAGAGCGTTCGTAGGCGGCAACTTTTTCATCTGATGCTTCAGAGTCGGCAGCAATGACCATTGCATCAACTAAATCTAATTTGTTTTCAGACAGTTTTGTTTTACCTGCCTCCATTGGACCACCAGAAACAAAGATGACAGGAATATTTAAGCGTAATGCTGCCATTAGCATCCCTGGTGTGATTTTATCGCAGTTAGATATGCAAACTAGAGCATCGGCACAGTGTGCGTTAACCATATATTCAACTGAGTCAGCAATCAGATCTCGAGACGGTAAGCTGTAGAGCATGCCGTCGTGACCCATTGCGATACCGTCGTCAACTGCGATAGTATTAAATTCTTTTGCAACGCCGCCTGCTGCTTCGATTTCACGAGCAACAAGTTGGCCCATGTCTTTTAAATGCACATGGCCAGGGACAAACTGAGTAAATGAGTTTGCGACAGCGATGATTGGTTTATGAAAATCTTCATCAGTCATTCCAGTTGCGCGCCATAAAGCGCGAGCACCCGCCATATTTCTACCTGATGTAGTTGTCTTTGAGCGATAAATTGGCATTGATAACCCCACATTGATTTTACTTTTGTAATTTTGTTATGTTATCAAGTTTATTACTAACACCCAATTGCATTTTTTATTGTTTTATAGCTTCACTAACAGGTAATGTTAGCGATAAGGTCAATTTACGACGCAATTAATTGAAAATTACTGAGCGCTAATATGAATGTCACGATAGCACGTCAACCTATTTTTACAACTAAACAGGAGATCATGGGATATGAACTTTTGTATAGGAAAGACTTAAATGCTTTAAATGCAGAGTTGTTTGATGACGTCAGTGCCACCGCCCAAGTTATTTCTGGTAGTTTGCTAGAAATAGGGATGGACAACATGGTGAGGGGGAATAAAGCCTTCATCAATTTTCCAAGAGCGTATTTGATGAACCCAAGCGGTGTTCCTCTGGATAAGTCTCAAGTTGTTATCGAGATACTGGAAAATTCAGGGTTTGATGCTTTATTACTAGCGTCGTTAAGAAAATGGGTAAGCGCAGGCTATAAGTTGGCTTTAGATGACTTTGTGTATGAACCTAAATTGTTACCCTTTGTTGAGCTAGCAACCTATGTGAAACTGGATTTACAGAGCCTGGGTCGAGATTGCTTTATGCAGCAGATGGATGCCCTGAAGGGTTTTAAAGTCAAAATCATTGCAGAAAAAATAGAAACTTGGGAAGAATTTAACTTTTGTGAGGTATTAGGTGCGGATTATTACCAAGGGTATTTTTTCGAACGACCAGAAGTGATTAGTAAAAAAGCGACGAAAGTTAGCAGAATGGCATTATTACAGTTGATGGCTGAACTTTTGAAAGCGGACAATCTAAATGTCGATGAATTGGAGTCCATTGTCAGTGGAGACATCGGATTGGTTCATAAGCTCCTGAAGTTCCTTAACTCTCCTATATCTGGGCTTGCTGCCAGTGTTGACTCTGTCAGATTGGCAATTGTTTTGGTGGGCGTCGATCATTTAAAAGCGTTAACCAATTTGTTATTAATGTCTGAATTGGTGGGCGATCGTCATGTCTTATTAGAATCGATACTTTTACGCGCGAAACACGCCGAATTACTCTCGATAAGATTAGGCCATGACCATAACGAAAAGTATTTCTTAGCAGGTATGCTTAGCATGATGGATTCTTGCGTTGGTATTAGCTTACCTGAAGTTCTAAAGCAGCTCCCTTTACCTAAAGAGTTTACTAATGCCATTATTGAGCGTAATGGTAATGTCGGTAATGTTCTGGATATTGTGGAACAATTTAATAAAGGGCATAAAGTGATTAGCTCGGTCCCTATTGATGATCTTAAATCATCCTATGTGGATACATTGAAATGGGTCGATAGCTTCTTATCCGTAATATAATAATAAGGAATGTAAGACAGTTCTTACGTTCCTTGTAAGTCATTATTTCTTGTTCTGTACGACTTCTTGATAAAATCTTGTGATTTTTATTTAAGATTTTGATTTTATTGATTTTTATTTATTTTTTCTTGTTTTTTGACCTCATTGATTAGTCCGAAAATAGTGGTATTCTAAACACGTCTGAACGGAATCTCACGGATTGAGGAAGTACATGATGAACTTAAAACAGGATGTTTTTTTGGATAGGACCTTGCTGATTATGGATAAGCAATATCACGGATGATGCAAACGGATTTGAAGGGCTTATGGATTAAGTCATGATACTTGGAAGTTTAGATATTATGATGATGTTTAAAATGGATTTTATACTCATCGGATGAGTCGCAGACTCGGATGTCAGCGATAAAAAAAAGACGGCATTAGCCGTCTTTTTTTTAGGTGCTAAAATATGTAGTCGTCCCTGAATGTATTTCAAGTCATTGAAATATAATGGATTTTATACAATTTTTATCTATAACTGCAACATTTATAGTTCTATTCATCTTTAGTCCCTTTCATTGAAATAATAATACCGATGGTTGTTAAAATAACTCCAATAGTTTCGTATTCAGTTGGTACTTCAAATAGAAATAGAAACCCTCCACAAATAGCTATTGCAGGTACTAAAGCTCCGAAGAGAGACCCACGTGCTGCGCCAAGCTTTTGAACTGCTAATGAATAAAGCCATAATCCCAAGATAGCTGCGACTATGCCTTGGCTTACACCATGCACTAACCATCAAACAAACCAATTGTTGTTTTGCGGCGGCAAAGAGCAGCAAACCCTTGCGAATGATAGTAAGTCACGTTTTTCTCTTCCGGCGGCTTTCTTGTTTTCAAATAGCCACCATCGATGCTCTGTGGTGGTGTATAGAAAGTTTGAAATTTGAAAGCCAAATATTAGCGGTATGAACCAATAGAGTAATATCGTTAGACCATGACCAAACACTGTAAATAGACCAATCACCGAGGTTAGATATACTAAGGCCATTAACCTTCTTAAGACTGGAACATCATTCTTTAAGTTTGCACTTAATCTGTTGTACAGAAATTTTGTGTGGAACCTTGGAGAGACCACTGTAAGAAGAATATTGGTATAGAGCTTCCGTTTGTTTTCTTCAAGGAATAAACCAGCAGAGCTAAGAAAAACAATATCTTCGTCATTCTCATCGCAAGGAGAGCGATGATGGCCTAAGTGCCCTTTTCTGTTTTTTTCATAGGGGGTTCGCAATAGAATAGTTGTTAGGAATTCCCCCAAATATTTATTCCCTTTTACGCTCGAAAATACTTTATTGTGTAGTGTCTGATGAATAACCCATACATCAAGCCGCCTCATACCACCAGCAACGAAGCAAAACCCAAGAAAATAGCCTATTACTCCATACAAACCGCCAGTATCAATTCCAACGTTAATAAATAAAAAACCAACGAGTATCGATATAAAGCCTATAGCAATCACTGTTATTGAATTTTGAGTAAAGTATTTTTTCTCATGTGTAGAAGGTATTCCGCTCAGCCAAGTAATATATGGCTGTAATATTCTAGGGAGAAGTCCATAGAGTTCATCTCTAGGGTTATTGTGTTTGTTCATTTTTAGTTCCATTGATTAATTAGCGAATAGAATGTCATCTGTTTCATGGGTTAAATTTGCTTTCAGGTCATCCAAATTCGCCCATGTCATATTTATGATTAGTCGTTCGTCACCGTTACAGATAAGGGTGACTCGATGGAGGTAATTTTTAGCATTCAACACATATGCATCCCCAGCTTCACATCGATGTGTGTGAACAGGATTAAACTCAAAAAGGTTCCTTAGGGAAGCTGTTGATCCCGTATGCTCTCCATCAATATTGATTGATAACCCTATAAATGAGTTTTCAGATTTGCTAAATCACACGTTATTGCATGATTTGAACATTAGTGATTATGAATCAAGTATGAATTGGAAGAGGTGGTTTAAGGATGAGGTTAGTTATGAAAAAGCTCACGTCAACAATCTGCACTTTGACAATTCTATCTTAATGATAAATGCTGCAGTAGAAGGGTGTGGCATTGCTTTAGGTCGTGGTGCGCTAATAGCACAGTTAATCAAATCAGGTAAGTTAGTTCGCCCACTTAATTTAGCAAGAACTGCAAAGCTAAGTTATTACTCTGTAACTATGGAGGCGTCAGCTCATCGCCCTAGAGTAAAAGCATTTAGAGATTGGGTTCACTCTCAAGCTGAATTTTTGTCTGATAATTAGCTGAGATCAATGATAAGCAGATTCAAACACACAATTGGCAGAGAGATTCAGTACTTATCTAAACGGGATTACCAGCATTGGGAAAACACTCAATATTACATGCACTTAGCGTTTTTTTATCGGACGCATTGGAGTAGTATTACCTTTTGCTTAAAGGTGTGTTGGGTGATGCGGTCAACGTGATCTTAAGTGCCTGTGGTCAAAACCTATGTAAGCGACTCAAGTGGTTTTATTGTGCCCAATATTTTGGTGTATTTTTAAGTCTATTACGGTTAAAAAGGGCATTAGCAGAAGAAGAACATGAAAAAAGTATGACGTTCCACGTTTGAAACGCCATTATTCAGGCTCGACTATGTAAATAGACTGAATGTTATTTTAGTATATTCACATTGTTGTTAGCGTTCTAAATATTCTAACTTATCTTCAGTACCATCCCATTTAGCCGCATCTGGAAGAGCGTCTTTTCTTTCTGTGATGTTTGGCCAGATTAGAGATAATTCACTGTTTAGTTCCACGAATACTTCTTGATCTTCTGGTAGTTCGTCTTCAGAAAAAATTGCATTAGCAGGACATTCTGGTTCACACAACGCACAGTCGATACACTCATCTGGGTTGATCGCTAAAAAATTAGGACCTTCGTAAAAACAATCTACAGGGCACACTTCTACGCAATCAGTATATTTACAACGAATGCAGTTGTCGGTAACGATGAAAGCCATTTGGCTTCTCCTTTATAAAACAGAAAATGAATTGCTGTATATTCTAGTTGTTTAGTCGGTTTGGCAGCAAGTGTTAGAAGCATATAAAATAGATGTATACTTCATTGGTTCAGCTTATATAGGTTTACACTAACTTTTTTAATTTATATAAGAAAGCCAATGCTTCCATTGGTGTCGTTGTATTTGGATCGATATCGTTTAGAGAGTCTTCTAGCTCATTGTTGCGACTATGATTAAACATGTCGGATTGAAAAGGCTCTTGTAATTGGCCCTGACTCTCTTTTTGTTGCGGTTGAACATTAGATTGCATAGACGGCTGAATAGACACATTGGTTAAGGACTCCTGAGCGAGATGACTGTGTTGCTCCAGCTCGGACAGCTTTAAATGCGCTTCTTGAATGACTTTTTTCGGCACACCGGCTAATTGAGCCACTTGTAGGCCATAACTCTGGCTTGCTGGGCCTTCATGGACTTGATGCATAAACACAATGGAGTCTTCATGTTCTGTTGCCGTTAGGTGGACGTTGGTAGCATTACTTAATTCATCCGCCAGTTGTGTTAATTCAAAGTAGTGGGTCGCAAATAACACATAGCAACGAATGTGCTTCGCTAAATAATCCACAGAGGACCATGCCAATGAGAGGCCATCAAATGTGCTGGTTCCTCTGCCGACTTCATCCATTAATACCAAGCTTTGACCGCTGGCGTTGTTGAGAATATTGGCCGTTTCGGTCATTTCCACCATAAAAGTAGAGCGACCACCTGCAAGATCATCAGAAGATCCCATTCTAGTAAAAATGCGATCAACCAATGTTAGAGTAGCGGAATCTGCGGGGACAAATGACCCCGTGTGAGCCAATAAAGTGATTAATGCGACTTGTCTCATGTAGGTGGATTTACCGCCCATGTTAGGGCCTGTAATCATCAGAAGAGAGCGGGATGGGTTCATATGCAAATCATTGGGAATGAATGGGTCTGTTATAACGGACTCAACAACAGGGTGTCGACCCTTTTTAATATCGATGATATTCCCATTGTTTAAAGTGGGGCGTGAGTAGTTTAACCTATCAGCCCGTTCTGCAAGATTACTTAATACATCCAGTTCAGCAAGCGCTTGGCTGGTAGATTGCAATGATTTCAGCAAAGTATTTAGTGAATCAAGCAAGGTTTCATAGAGTTGTTTTTCTCTGGCGAGTGCTTTTGATTTGGCGCTGAGAGCTTTGTCTTCAAATGCTTTTAATTCAGGAGTGATGAAACGTTCGGCATTTTTTAACGTTTGACGACGAATGTACTCCACTGGTGCTTGATCAGAATGCAATCGACTTATTTCAATGTAATAACCGTGAACCCGATTAAAACCTACTTTAAGGGAGTTAATGCCCGTTTTCTCTTTTTCTGCTCGTTCCATCTCTGCCAAAAAATCAGTCGCATTCGAAGATAGGGCGATGAGTTCATCTAATTCGCTATCGTAACCTTTATCAAAAATGCCACCATCGCGAATAACGGCTGGGGGATTATCGACTAAGGCAAGCTCCAGTTCCGCTGCCATGTCATTTTGTTCTTCAATGCGGTCATTGATTTCTTGTAGGCGTGATGTTTCGAATGTGCTTAAATGCTTTTTCAGAGAAGGTAATGCATTGAGTGCGGTGCCTAAGCGAACAAGATCTCTTGGTCGTGCTGATCGTAAGCCAATACGTGATAGCACTCGTTCAAGGTCGCCTATGTCCTTTAGTACTTGTTTTAATGTCTCCATTAAGGGAGACGTCTTTAGATGCTCAATGACGTCTTGGCGATGATTGATTTCCACAATATCTCTGATTGGCTGATGTAACCAGCGTTTTAATAAACGGCTTCCCATAGGTGTGGCACAACGGTCTAAAACAGAAGTGAGTGTATTACTGGTACTTCCTGTTAAATTAATATCAATTTCAAGATTACGACGAGTGGCGCCATCAATAAGAACGCAGTTGTCTCTTTGATCAACAGTAATGGTGCGAATGTGCGGCAGTTCAGAGCGCTGTGTATCCTTGGCGTACTGCAATAACGCGCCTGCGGATGCAATGGCGGCGGTCAGTTCTTCACAGCCAAAGCCTGATAAATCTTTCGTATTAAACTGTTGAATTAATTGTCGGTAGCTTGACTCGTAATCAAAGTGCCAAGGGCCTAGTTCACGGATGCCTTTCTCAAGCTGAATGAGAGAGGTGCATGGGAAGTCTTCAGATAACAAAATCTCAGTCGGAGTCAGGCGTTGTAATTCACTTGTGAGTCCTTCTTCACCCTCAACTTCAAATAAACAAAAACGCCCACTGGCCATATCCAAATAAGAAAAACCAAAGATAGATACGCCTTTGCGAGACTGATGCGCCAATGATAGTAATAGATTTTCTTTTCTTTCTTCAAGGAAAGCCTCATCACTCAATGTTCCAGGTGTAACAATGCGGGCAACTTGTCTGTCTACGGGGCCCTTACTAGTTGAGGGATCGCCAACTTGTTCACAAACAACGACGGACTCTCCCAGTCTGACTAAGCGGGCAATGTAGTTTTCGGCGGCATGAAAAGGAATGCCTGCCATTGGAATGGGCTTGCCGCCGGAATGTCCCCTACTTGTTAAGGTGATATCAAGTAATCTCGCTGCTTTCTTGGCATCATCATAAAAAATTTCATAAAAATCACCCATTCGGTAGAAAAGTAATTGGTTTGGGTGTTGTGATTTAAGGCCAAAATACTGGCGCATCATAGGAGTATGAGATGGAGATGAGTCGTTGTTTTTCACGGTGATTATTCGGCCCGAAGCAATGGTTTTATGCAAGATTGAGAGGGCTGTTGTTGATCAATGAGCGAAAAGTAAATCACAGCAACAGCAAAGCCAAAGAGTAACAAATCTTACCTTGATAGAACAATCTTTGACGCTTTTTATTCAAATAAACACATTGATAAAATGGTGTTCTTCACGTGTCACTCTTTGTAATGACAGAGTATTTAAAGAAGCGATTAATTTCATGATTAACTAATGGCACCTGATTGTTTTCGATCGGAGTTTTAAGCAGTTTTAAGCAAGGCTGTATGAGTTTTATTAGGGTGCTTCTGTTGTTTTGTAATTGATTGAGTGGAACGCTAAAAAACCAATCCTGATAAGGGGGATGAGATTTTTTCCAGTAAAAAAAGCGTTGATTAATGGATGTGATGGATTCTCTTGGGTCATGAATGAGAGCGATATCAAATGTGTTTTCACAAGAAAGAGTCATATCACTAAAAAAGACATGTACCAAAGGGTCTGTGTTGTTAATCCACGGACTGTTTAGGCCCACTCCATATAGACTGATTTGAATGTTTAAAAAGAACGTGGTGTTTGAGTGTGATCGATAAACAATAGGTAATGATAAATAGGTGTCTTGGTAAAACCAATTGGAACTGTTTTCTCGGTCTGAATAGGACCAAGGAAGCCGTCTTAAGTGCTTTTGTGTGCACTCTTCTTTATCCATCATATTGGTAAGTAAAGATTCTATGTTATGGGTTAACTGATTGATTTGATGGCCAACACATTGGAATCGTTTTATGCAATGATAAAGTGAAGGTGATGTTGGTAAAGAATGCATAATGAATGTCCTTATAGTTTGAATGTAGACTTCTTGTCTAGAATTACTCTTTTAATCGTATTAATGTAGTTTTTACTCTTTTATTGATGTTCTTTCAAGAGTAAAAAATCTCCAAAATTCCACTTAATGACAATTATGGTTTATCTAAGTGGGAATATGTCAAAACTTTCAGTTACAGAGATAGATGTTAGCATCGGGCTGCGTATTCAATTGAGACGAAAAGAGTTGCAGTTAACGGCTGCGTATTTGTCTGAAAAAATTGGTATATCTCAGCAACAATTGTCCCGTTATGAAAGAGGGATGAATAAAATTAATGTGAGTCATTTGTTTGCTATCTCTGTGTGCTTAGAGACCCCTATTTCTTGGTTTTTTCTAGAGTGCGAAATAAATACTGCAAATAAAGTTTCTAATACAGTGGCGCCTTATGTCACCGTCCAAGATGCGGATTTACAGGTAAGACTGCATCAGGTTTGGACAACTTTATCCCGTGATCAGCAACGCAAGCTGATCTCTCTTCTTGATTCATTTTCTCTTTGATGTCATATGTTTTTATAAAAGCATTTCTGATAGCCTTCAATTAGATTGAGGCCTTTGCACGAAGTCATGAGCGACGATAAGGCGAGGCAAAAACAGACGAAAAAGCGGAGTGTATGCGTCATAAATGCGCATATTTGAGTCTATTTTTAACAAAGTCTTAACAAGCGCAGTAGTCGTGCAAAAGTCTCAGATTAGGTATTTTAGATTGTTTTTAAGCAAGGGTTCTTTGTGATTATATCGACTGAGATAGAAAAACTGGTTAAACAGGTTGCAGAGCAACTTATTGAACAAAATTATCAATTAGCCACGGCAGAATCCTGTACTGGTGGTCTTATCGGTGCCGTATGTACCGATTTGGCTGGCAGTTCAAGTTGGTTTCAATGCGCTTTAGTTACTTATTCAAATGAGGCTAAGCAAACGCTTTTGGGAGTGAAATCTGAAACTTTGATGCGGTATGGGGCTGTTTCATCTCAAACGGTGAGAGAGATGTGCGCTGGCGTGTTAAAGCAAAGGGCCGATGTTGCGATTGCCGTCAGTGGTATCGCTGGACCTAGCGGAGCGACAGGCGATAAGCCAGTTGGAACAGTGTATATTGGGTGGCAAAAAAAAGGTGACACAGCCATTGTAGCCCATTTTAATTTTGATGGTGATCGATCGACAGTGCGCCAACAAGCTACCGAAGAAGCCTTAAAAGGAATGCTTCAATTGCTAAAATAAAAATACTGGTTTTTTATACAGTATTTTCTTGAGCTGGTTCTAAAAACAGGGTAAAGTTTGCCTTATACACTTATTGATTTTTGAAGGGCTATATTATGTCATCAACAGCAGATAACAAGAAAAAAGCATTAGACGCCGCGTTAACACAAATTGAACGTCAATTCGGTAAAGGCGCAATCATGAAAATGGGTGAGGGTGCTCGCCTTAATATTGAAACTGTTTCTACCGGTTCTTTAGGTCTAGACATTGCTTTAGGTGCAGGTGGTCTACCGTTTGGAAGAATTTGTGAAATTTACGGCCCTGAGTCTTCTGGTAAAACAACGTTAACACTGAGTGTTATTGCTGAAGCACAAAAACAAGGAAAAACCTGTGCATTTATTGATGCTGAGCATGCGTTAGACCCAAATTATGCTGAAAAATTGGGTGTGAATATCAATGACTTATTGGTTTCTCAACCTGATACTGGCGAGCAAGCACTTGAAATTGTTGACATGTTAGTGCGTTCTAACAGCGTTGATGTGATCATCGTTGATTCTGTTGCAGCCTTAGTGCCTAAATCAGAAATTGAAGGTGATATGGGGGACTCCTCTGTTGGTGTTCAAGCGCGTTTATTGTCTCAGGCAATGCGTAAACTGACTGGATCGATTAAAAATGCAAACTGCTTGGTTATCTTTATCAACCAAATCCGTATGAAAATCGGTGTCATGTTTGGATCTCCTGAAACAACAACAGGAGGTAACGCTTTAAAATTCTACAGCTCTGTGCGTTTGGACATTCGACGTATAGGTTCTGTTAAGCAAGGCGATGAAGTGGTTGGCAATGAAACTCGTGTTAAAGTTGTCAAAAATAAAATAGCACCACCTTTTAAGCAGACTGAATTTCAGATTATGTATGGTGCTGGTATTTACCGCATGGGTGAAATTATTGATTTGGGTGTCAAGCAAGGGTTTGTTGATAAAGCGGGTGCTTGGTATGCTTATGGTGGCAGTAAAATTGGTCAAGGTAAGGCAAATGCTGCACAGTATTTAACGGATAACCCTGCGATAGCAGAAGAAATTGAAGCAAAAATACGTGCTGATTTGCTTGCTCCGCCAGTTCCAAAAGAAGATGCAGATGAGAAAGACGATTTAGAGTTGTAAAATCTATTTTTTTGATTGTATTATAAAAAAGCAGGACAGTGTCCTGCTTTTTTATGGGTAATATCTTGTCATTAAAGTAAGCGCCCATCCAACCCTATCTATTTATGACTGACTTCAATTTGTAATCTTCTCGCTTCTTATTATCCAAAGAGCATGCCATGACGACCTATTGCAAGTACAATGGGCCTGAATTATTTGAGGACTTCGAGCTGTCTGAATTAACTCAAACGAAGTTTTGCAAACAGCGCAGCATCAATCCCAAATACTTCAATATAAAATTCAATCAACTATGTGAATCGAAATTTGATTGTTATGTGTGGTTTGCTGGACGCTTACAAAAGAACATGAAAAAAGCATGGCGTTCTACGTTTGAAACGCCATTATTCAGGCTCGACTATTTAGAGTAGTGCATCTGGGGTGAGTCCATCCCATTGTTTACTTTTGCTTGACTATTTTGGTTTGTGCCAGTGAAAATGCATAGCTCTTATCCTTCACTCAATTCAAGAATCCCTTCGCTTTTTAGTTTATCAATAGTTTCTTGAAGTGCCCATAAAGGAGTATTTATTTTATCTGCTATTTCTAAATTACTTAACTTTCCATCAGTGTAGGCTAAATAGTTCATCATATCTCTTACCTCACTTCCACTACTTTTGGTGCTAACTGTTGGGTACAATCCTCTTTTCCCTAACTGTGGTTCACAAAGGGTGGTCGAGCGTAGGATCTCGTTATGTTCAAGGCACTTTATTGTTCTTTGTACCACGTCGTAGCCCCCAAATAATCCTTTTTCGGTAACCAAATTTAGATCATCTAGGGACGTATGGTACTCAGGATAACTGCCATATTTAGTTCGCATTATCGAGCAAACAGGAAGGTCTATACCTGGGCTGCAATATTGACGTTCATCGCTACCTCTTGTCAAATAGCTATGCGTTACAAAATCAGGGTGTAAATTACTTAAAACATGGAGAACGGACTTGTCAGCCAGTGTGTTACCGAGCCTTGATGGTAAGTATGAATAAGATCTCTCATCCCCTATACAGGTAAGGTTGAATCCTGCAACGATGTTTTTCTTCATTTCTTTATAGTTTCGACTCAAATAGGTAATAGAGCCAATAGTTTCGGGGATAATAACGATGCGATAGGTGTATTTTCTTTTTTTCAATCCAGCTAACCATTTTGCTATAAATGTTGCTACGATTGGCCCTGAAAGTTCATTATTAGCCATTGAGGGATGGCAAAGGTAACTTGATATAAAAATTTCTTTCTGTGACTCCCCTGGGATGATTAATTCTCCGTAAGTAAGAGAGCCATTCTTCAATTCACTGTCTATAAATACCCGATAATCTCCAGGGACTAATTTATCTCTTTCTATTTGGCTAATGCAAAATCCCCAGCGTTCCTTGTAATATGAAGTTATATATGGAACCGCATCAGGCTGCTCTGGAAGTGAATAAAGGTGTTGTTGTAATGCTTCAAGTGAAATTACTTGATCTACAGGGGATGAATATCCCATAACATGCAGGTTTAACTGCTGAAAATCACAAATTTTTTCACCTTTAGGGTTAATAATATAAGCATCTGTGATATTCCATTCTTTAGGTACTTCCCAGTCAAAGCATTTAGTACCTGTTGGTACTTCTTTTGTCATTAAATTCGGGAGATGTTTGCCCAGTATAGACAATGATTCTCGAAAACCATTGCCTGTTATGCTTCTACAGATTGGAAACAACTCTCGGCATAAGTGATGCATTTCTGCGCCTAAATTATGCATATATCCTTCCTTTTAAATCTTTATTATTAATATGGTGAGCTAAATAGCTAACAACGAAAAATTAGTAACGTTATCCATTTTTGGGGTTTTCATTATGAGCAATAAAGCTTTCACTATTTCCTTGAACCAAACACCATTGATCTTGTTTAATTAAATTCTCGGCAAGTTTATACAGTTGGGCTAATGGTGCTGCATAAACTTGCCCTAGCCCAAGCGAGGCTTGTGAAGTGATGCCTCTTTTTAAACTTTCGTTGTGTAGTAAGCTACAATCAGCAACGCAGCACTCATTTAGATGTCTAACGTAATAATCCCATTCAATGGGTATACGTTCATTTTCTAAAATGCATGTTCCAGAAAATACTTTGTCGAAGCGGTATGGAACATTCAAAGTTCTTTCTAGGTAATGAATGGGCGTAAAGCAGAAAAATGATATCCCAATATTACAAACTTTAGCGTTTGCCTTTAACAATCTTTCATATACACAGTCTTCACCAAAACTAGACGGTGGAAGCGCCTTAAAAAGCTCTGCGGTATGGGGGCCGAAACCTACTAGAGAAAATAGAGGGTCAATGCTCCTCGCCATTTTGTGCCTTGATATCAAAGCATTGCTAAAAGCCCCTACTTCAGATTTCGTAGTTAGAGGGTCAAAATCTTTACCATTACAAAAACTATAACTATAAGAAGGTGTTAAGAAACTGCCTTCCTCACCGATTACTTCTTTCATTGCACTAATAAAAGTGTCAACGACATCACTTTGACAGAGCCCAAGCTCTAGTAATGATATATGGCTAAAAACCACATCGCCTTTACTAATCTCTAGTGAACGTAATGAATCTACAATACAATTTTTTGTGTAGTGATAACGAGGCAACTTACTAACCCTCTTGAATTACATCTAATAGCAATTTTACGCTCGTCGTTTCTGATAGTTTCTCGTCGGGTATTAGAATTCCGAATTCGTCTTCTACGGCAAAAATGATATTCATATGTTTTAAAGAATCCCAGCTTTCAACTGTTTGGGAAGATGACTCAATATTAAGTGATTCAGTCGGTACACCTAATACATCACTCAATAAATCTAAAAGTTTTTGTTCCATGTATTCCACCTTATTTAATCGTAGTTTGCCATAAACTTTCAATAATAAAATACGTATCATTATTGTTTTCACAAATATAATTAAGTATTAACTCATATGTGGTTTCAGTATTAGATTCTGATTTAACATTAAAGCCAAGTTCATTATAAAAGTAGGCTACTTGGCTATTTTTTGATGTAGGAAGGTAACTGGCATTCACAACCAAAATTCCCTTAAGTTTAAGTGTTTGTAACACGTTACTTAAAAAAGCTTTTTCGACAGTGCGTCCAAGTATTCGACAAGAAAGTAGGAAGGTATCAATAATTGCAAGATTTTCATGATACGAAACAATAACAACCCCGACTTCTCCCATATAACCAAAACGATCAGATACTTCTAGCAGGACAACATCATATTTATTTGAGTCAATACGTGTTTTTATGTCATCTTCACTATAACGTTTAGTGGTCAGATTAAACTGATTTGTTTTTTGGGTTAGCTGTGCGACTCTGGAGATATTATTTTTAGTCGCTAAAGAGACTTTTAAATGCATCTCTAGTGTTCGAAGGTAATCATCAATATTGTTGGTTTCTTTTGCGTAGCTAATTCTTTCAGATTGCTCCTTATAGCGCTTCCCTCGATTAATATCTTCTGAGGTTATCGATATTTTATCGAAGCAAGTTAGTTCCCTTAGCATTGAATTATATTCAGCTGGCTTTTTTTTATCTAGCAAAATAGTTCTTACCTGTGGTAACTGTTTATTAACTAAGGCTATCTCAAATTCACTGTCGTCAATAAAAACAAGGCTATCTACACTAATGTTGAGTTGTTCTGCAATGCGAGTAAGATTAGATGCTTTATCATGCCAATTAATTTGGTAAATGCTTATATGTTCTTTTTTTAGTAGCATATAGGGGTGGTTGCTCAATACGTCCATAACATCAGTTTCATTATTCTTACTGCATAGAGCAATAATTACCCCTTGATGATGCAAGTCCACTATTGCGCTTTGAAAGTCTCGATAACATGAACCTGGATAGTGAGTTGATAACTTTATTCCCGCTAATCCATCTTCACCGACAACACCTCCCCAAAGTGTATTATCACAATCTAGTACTAAACATTTTTTAGTTCCTCCTTGAAGGCTGTCGATATATCCCAGCATTAGCCGTGCCACACTAATTAATGTGTCTTTGCTGTATAGACATCGATTTATATACCAATATCTCCAATCATAAAAATTTTCGACGCCTATCTGCCTCAATAAAGAATCACTATTTAATAGAATACAACCATTAAATTGGCTTATTATATTAGAAATTTGGAGGTTGATCTTTTTAATAAATTGAGTATGTCCATTAGGCATATTATGGTCATTTATACCGTACGCTGGATTTACTGGTAACTCAAAACTTAGCCAAAAAATCGTACAATTTACATTTAATTGCCTTATGTTTCTGAGCGTACCTAATACTAGATCTTTTATATAATTGAGTTCTTTTTCTCTCTGCTCTTGGGAGAGACTACTAAAAGAATTTAATATTTTTTCACTTAAGGCATGTAGGGGCGATACAATTAAAACAACATCTGTATTTTCTTGTATTTTTTTTACATCAAGGCTGTCTTGAAAAATGTTGTCTAATTCACCAAAAGTTAGTTGAGCTTCATAATTAGATTTTTGAGAAAAATACTTTATTGGAACTTCAATAGGCTCTAATACTATATTTCTTAAAATAGTAATATTAAGAGGTTTCATTTGGCCTGCTTCGTGTTTCCCTAACTGTTTGAGCATACCTGAAAAAGATAAATGAGGAATAGTCATTTATTACCTTCTAAAATTTCAATTAACCCCATGCCTTTGATAAAATAAAAAGCAACAAGTCGGCCTTCAAAAAGAGGGGCTTGCTTTTTATCCGAGACGGTCAGTACGCGGTGGCCGTTGTCTTTAATTTTTTGAATGGAATTGTCTATGTCAACACTTTCGTAACAAGTATGGTAAATTAAGGTATCGTGTGATTTTAATATGTTATCTAAAGGTCCTGCATCTTCTGATGGAAAAATGAGTTCAATATTTGGTTGATATGAACTTGTACACATAATCAAATTAACTTTTTGATTATGATCATAGACAGGAGGGCTTATCGTATAACCAAGGCCTTTTAGAAAAGTTAATGCTCCTTCGCTCTGACGAACAGCCAAGCCTAAGTGATGAAAGCTCAATCCAAAATCGTTCATTTCAACTCTAAACTCATAGCCACATTAACGGGTAATAACTTATTCATAGATTCTTCTAATGTTAGATTGGCATAGGGCACAATCAGTTTAGTTACAACTTTTAGGCCAGCTTTTTCAACCTGAGTAACTAGCATCTCAACCGTATCGTATAAAAAAATATGGTCGATGGCTGGAGAGTTGATGCAGGTTGTTATAAATGCCGCTCCGTTTTTGTTCAATAATATTTTAATTTTTTCTAGAAAAATATCAGGATTTTCAACATGCTCTAACACTTCAGACATAACGATAAAGTCATACTTACCACTAACGGAGCTTGTTAAAAAGTCAGAACACTCTATGGTGTAATCTTGAAAGTCACCAAAATGCTTACTCTGAAGAATATCTTTAGTCATCTCCACACTTGTTGGGCTAATGTCAACGCCTTTATAGCTAGAAAAGCGGCCGTTAATCATGCTTTGCATAAAGTACAAGCCATGCCCCGGGCCTATTTCTAGATACTGTCCAGTGCGATTTTTTACAATTTCTTTTAAGAAAAAATGATGTATAGCTCTATGATTTGGCCATAAAAATGCAGTCAAGGCCAATCCGTACATGTATTTTGTCATGTACTCTTTATTTTGATAAACAGAGTTGGCTACGTCGCTATAATTTGAGTGACGATAGCGTTTATGTCTTTGAAAATAAACCTGTTCTTTGAACATGTCTTTTACGATCAAGTCATATGATTCAGCTAAAAAAGCAATAGATACGCCTTTATCTACGCAATAGTTGAGATAGGCAGTAAAAGTCTTAATGTCATTTGACTCTGCAAGTGGCATATTTTTATCTAGAAATAAAAATTGAAGCTGATTTAACGCTCTAATTTTATCCATTAGCTCTTTAATTAAATTCATATCACTCACTTTAGCTTTCTAAATTGAATTGTTTAAAAGTGATCGGTAAGTTGAGGTTTTTTCGGTTTACTTACCACTGATAAAGTTAACTTCGTTACAACGTTATAGTTTAGTAGCTATAATCCTTCACCGATTGTTGATATCACCACGAGCCCTAATACTTTCAATGTAACAATAACATATATCACTCTATTTCAAATAGTTAGGGGGATGCAGACAAGTGAGTCTAAATATATAGCTTCTATCCACAACAGGCAAATAACTTCTCCGTTATCGTGCTGAAGCGGTGAGCCGCTCCTATTTTCGTGTCTACGAGAATGTTGCTATGCTCCCAGTTCCTAGGCAGTATTTATCTCCGTAAAGTCTTGTTTTTAAAAACTGTATTGGTGACAACTCGTCATTGAATTCATGATCGAACTTATTGTGAATTTGCGACGAACATGCGTCTAACATCCGACTAATGTTGCGTCTGTTTGCTCGTAAGCGCTATGACCGTCTGCATCTAGGGTTAACTTATAATCCTGACTTGATAGAAGCTAACGCCCATTTAGAGTCTTTTATCAATTCAATGAGTAATCCTAATGTTTTAGCTGAGATGGGTTATGGGGTTATTAAAACAGTATCGGATCTAAAAAAATATCAAATGAACAGCTAAAGACGAGTCATGCCCTTCAAAAAGAAAACAAACAGATGAAATTGGGTTTTATTAGTCAGAGAATTCAATTAAGTAATGATGTTCTTATTGTAAGGCTAGAAAACATTTTTTCAGATAGAAGTCGTTCCGTTAAAGATTTAGAGCGCAAATTAGATTCATTGCATAGGGTGCGTTATGATTTGAATGTGGATTTGCTGAAGACAGAAGAAGTGTTGCATGCAAAAGACAAAGCGTTAAAAGAGGGTGACAACTCAATGAACGTTATTGCTGATATGAAGGGGCTGATTGAATCTGATGCTGATACTAGTGAGCAAAGCGAAAGGTTGGGTGAGTTTAAAGCGATGGTTGTGGAATCGCAAGGGTATGTAGGAATGTTGGAGACAAAGTTAGTCAGAGCAAAAGAAGAAAAGGAAGCGTTAAGTGTCTTACTAATTTTGCATGCGTGCTGGGTTGTAATGTTCCCTATGCTTCTTGATGATTTGATTCGACACTATATTCCTCAAAGTATTGATCGTTAAGGTAATTGAGCTCTTTAAGCTTAGTAAGGGTATTTTCAACCCATTGATGATTTTTATACCGTTCAAACAGTTTCATTTTGAGACATAAGAAAGGCGTGTTTTTTTGGAAAAATACGATGTTAATAGGATGCAAATAGCGTGATAGAGGGTGTTTAGTTTAATAATCTATTAAATTTAAGAAATTAAGAATATTTCACTGTATATTAGTTAAAATCCCAGTTCATAATTTCGATTAATAGTGTATAAATATGCCTATCAACTTTACCGTTTATCTCAATCATTGAGGCTTATATGGCTCGTCCACTTATTAAAATAGTTAACCTTGCGTCTATAAAGCATAATTATTTGCTGGCTAAATCCTTGCATCCCGACAGTAAAGCGTTTGCGGTGGTGAAAGCGAATGCTTATGGGCATGGTGCGGTAGCTGTTTCGAAATATTTAGATGACACGGTGGATGCTTTTGCTGTTGCGTCTATTGAAGAGGCTATTGAATTAAGGGCGTCTGGTGTTCAATCTCCTATTATGCTTTTGGAAGGCGTGTTCGAAGCTGCTGAGTGGCATGTGTGTGAGAAGCAGGGTTTTTGGTCGGCAATTGAAAATGAGTTTCAGGCAACGTCTTTTTTAGAATCAGGAGTAACGTTGGAGAAGGTGTTTGTGAAGGTTGACACTGGAATGCATCGATTAGGCTTGAGGCCTGAAGATGCCCCTGACTTAGTCGGTACCTTGCGATCTTCCAAACGTATTGACGAAGTTGTTCTTATGTCGCACTTTTCGAGTGCAGATGATTTAACAATCGAAACAACAGAAAATCAATTAACGTGCTTTAATCAGGTTCGTGAACGATGTGGAAGCATTCAAGCAAGCGTGGCCAATTCTGCTGCCATTTTGAAATGGAGTATACCTAAGGGTGGATGGATTCGACCTGGTATCATGTTATATGGAATCTCTCCCTTTGATGGTATCCGTAATACCGAATTGGGTTTAGAACCTGTGATGACGTTTGCGTCGAAAGTGATTTCGTTGAGAACCATCGAACCGGGAAGGAAAGTAGGCTACTCCGAAAGTTATGAGGCACAAAAAGAAGAAAAAATAGCCACTATCGCTGTCGGGTATGGTGATGGTTACCCCCGTAATGCGATTAATGGTACTCCTGTTGTTGTGAACGGTATTGAGTGTGGTTTAGCTGGGCGTGTATCCATGGACATGATCACGGTAAATGTAACGAATGTCAGAAATGTTGTAATTGGTTCTAATGTGCAATTATGGGGTGATCAGCTACCTGTTGAAAGAGTGGCAACCCACGCGTCTACCATTGGTTATGAACTGGTGACTCGAATGACAGGTAGGCCCAGAATAAAATACATCTAAATTAGTTGGACTGTGATTGTTCAGAAAGCGCTTATATTGCAAATATAGGCGCTTTTTTTATAGTAAAAGAAAAAAAAGCCAAAAAAGAGATGTTTTTTTTTGAAAGTATAGGATGTTTGAGTGTACTATTTTGGGCTTTTATTTATCCATTGGATATATTTCTCGCAAGTGTTAATTGCTCAATCCCCTTTTTTGCTATAAGAAACAACATAGAGTCTTACTTTATTATGAAGAGTTCAGAGCTACGCAAGTCATTTTTAGAATACTTTTCAGGTCAACAACATCAAATTGTTGACTCAAGTTCTTTAATTCCAGGAAACGATCCTACTTTGCTTTTCACTAATGCAGGTATGGTGCAATTTAAAGACGTTTTCTTAGGGCAAGATCACCGTTCTTATACGCGAGCGACAACCTCTCAACGCTGCGTTCGAGCCGGTGGTAAGCATAATGATTTAGAAAATGTAGGTTATACCGCTCGTCACCATACGTTTTTTGAGATGCTTGGGAATTTCAGTTTCGGGGATTATTTTAAAGAAGAAGCAATTGGTTTTGCGTGGGAGTTTTTGACCGATGTTCTGAAGCTGCCTAAAGACAAGCTACTCGTAACGGTTTATGAAGAAGATGATGAAGCTTATGACTTATGGGCCACTAAGATAGGGATCCCTGCTGAGCGTATTATCCGAATCGGAGACAATAAAGGTGCTCGTTATGCCTCGGATAATTTCTGGCAAATGGGTGATACAGGGCCTTGTGGGCCTTGTACAGAAGTATTTTATGATCATGGTGCACATATTTGGGGTGGGCCTCCAGGTTCGCCTGAAGAAGACGGTGACCGTTTTATCGAAATTTGGAATGTGGTTTTTATGCAATATAATCGTTCAGCGGACGGTAATATGGCGTTACTACCGAAACCCTCAGTCGATACAGGAATGGGTCTTGAGCGTATTGCGGCCATTCTTCAAGGTGTTCACAGTAATTATGAAATTGATCTTTTTCAAGGCTTAATAAAGGCTGCTGCTAGTGTTGTCGGGACTCAAGATTTGGCGGCGCAATCTTTACGAGTGATTGCTGATCATATTCGATCTTGTTCGTTTATGATCGTGGATGGCATCGTGCCTTCAAATGAGGGGCGCGGGTATGTACTAAGGCGAATTATTCGTCGTGCGATTCGCCATGGACATAAATTGGGTCAAAAGAGCGCCTTCTTCCATAAATTGGTGGATGCGCTGTGTGTAGAAATGGGGGAAGCCTATCCCGCTTTGAATAAATTAAATGGCCGCATATCGTCTATTTTGTTGAAAGAAGAGGAACAGTTTGCGAAAACCTTAGAGCAAGGGATGCGTATTCTTGATGAAGCTATTTCAGAAATGCCTGCGAATTCTAAGATTATTTCTGGTGATGTTGTATTTAAGTTGTACGACACATACGGTTTTCCGGCTGATTTAACAAACGACGTGGCACGTGAGCGTGATTTAGAAATTGATGAATCTGGTTTTGAAGTGGCTATGGAGGCGCAACGCACAAGAGCGCGTTCGGCGAGTCAATTTACTATGGATATGTCGAGTGTAATTTCAGCGTCTGAAACAGAGTTTACGGGCTACTCTAATTTAGTGGATGATGGTGTTGTTGAGTCGATTATTGTTGATGGGGTGAAGGTGGGCCAACTGCAGGCAGGGCAAAATGCTGTGATTGTCTTGGCTCAGACTCCATTTTATGGTGAGTCAGGCGGGCAGGTAGGAGACAAAGGTTGGTTGCGTGGTAATGGTGCTTTTAATGTTTCTAATACGACGAAGCAGGGTAAAACACATTTACACCATGGTGTCTTGCGTGAAGGTTCTATTGCTGTTGGGGATACATTAACGGCAGCTGTGGATGTCTCTCTGCGTTCTGCAACAGCATTGAATCATTCTGCTACGCATTTGTTGCATGAAGCACTACGGCGCGTGGTAGGTGATCATGTGCATCAGAAAGGGTCTTTGTGTGACTCAGAGCGTCTACGTTTCGACTTCTCTCATTTTGAAGGCGTGACGTCGGTTGAACTTGAGCAAGTGGAAGACATGGTGAATGAACAAATTCGCTTAAACCATGAAGTATTAACAGACATTATGGATGTTGATTCTGCAAAAGAAAAAGGGGCCATGGCTCTGTTTGGTGAGAAATACGATAGCGATGTGCGTGTTTTAACAATGGGGCCAGAGTTCTCAATAGAACTGTGTGGTGGTACACATGCAAAACGCACAGGTGATATTGGCGTATTAAAAATTGTTTCTGAGAGTGGTATAGCGGCGGGTGTACGAAGAATTGAAGCAGTTACTGGCAAGGCTGCGTTTGATTATGTGCGTTCAACCGAGTCAACGTTGCAGAATATTGCTTCTTTGGTAAAAGGTAACTCGGATAATGTATTGGAAAAGGTTACGTCTCTTAGTGAGCTGAGTCGCTCATTACAAAAAGAAGTGGATCAGTTGAAATCAAAAATAGCAGCGCAAGCTGGGTCTGATATCGCGTCTAAAGCAATTGATATTGACGGTGGTAAGTTGTTGGTTGCTCAAGTAGAAGTCGGTGATTCAAAAGATTTACGAGACATGCTTGACCAACTAAAAAGTAAGTTGGAATCTGCAATTATTCTATTAGGTAGTGTGAATGATGGCAAAGTAAATCTAATCGCAGGTGTTACCAAAGATCTTACAAGTAAAGTGAAAGCGGGTGACCTTATTAAAACGGTTGCTCCAATTGTCGATGGTCGTGGGGGCGGTCGACCAGATATGGCTCAAGCTGGTGGTAATAATCCTGATGGATTATCGGATGCATTGGATGCTGCTGTGGCTTGGGTTTCAGAGCGAGTGTAAAAGTGCCTGAATTGGCCATTTAGTGAGTTTAAAAATTATGGCGTTGTTAGTTCAAAAATATGGTGGTACTTCGGTAGGCTCTGTTGAGCGAATCGAAGCTGTTGCCGATCGAGTGCAAAGACATAAAGCCAATGGTGACGAAATTGTTGTTGCTGTTTCGGCTATGAGTGGTGAAACGAATCGTTTAATTGCATTGGCAAAAGCGATTCAAGATGAGCCAGACGCTAGAGAGATGGATGTGCTTGTATCAACAGGAGAACAAGTCACTATTGCTCTTCTGTGTATGGCTCTGAAGAAGCGTGGTATTGACGCGCGTTCTTATACTGGTTCACAAGTACGTATTGAAACCGACAGTTCATTCGGTAAAGCGCGTATTCAAAGTATTGATACTGAAGGTATGAGAGCTGACATTGATGCAGGTAGAGTTGTTGTTGTGGCTGGCTTTCAAGGTGCTGATGCCCAAGGGAATATTACAACCCTTGGTCGAGGTGGCTCGGATACGACAGGGGTTGCGCTTGCGGCAGCACTGAAAGCGGATGAATGCCAAATTTATACCGATGTTGATGGTGTGTACACAACGGATCCAAGAGTTGTAGACAGCGCCCGCCGCTTGGAAAAAATCACGTTTGAAGAAATGCTTGAGATGGCAAGTCTTGGATCAAAAATCCTACAGATTCGTTCTGTAGAATTTGCTGGAAAGTATCAAGTGCCGTTGCGCGTTCTTTCTAGTTTTGAAGATGGTGAAGGTACATTAATTACTACTGAGGAGAATGAAGGTATGGAACAGCCAGCTGTTTCTGGCGTTGCGTTTAACCGTGACGAAGCTAAATTAACATTAAAAGGCGTGCCTGATATTCCTGGTATTGCATCGAGAATTCTTGTGCCTGTTAGTGATGCCAACATTGAAGTTGATATGATTGTGCAGAATGTCTCTGCTGACGGCACGACAGACTTTACATTCACAGTGCATCGCAATGAATTCAATAAGGCTCTTGAGCTATTGGAAGAGATTAAAGACACCTTAGGCGCTCGTGATGTGATTGGCGATGCTAAAATCGCTAAGGTGTCTATTGTTGGTGTGGGTATGCGTTCTCATGCTGGTGTAGCAAGTACTATGTTCAAAGCATTGGCGAACGAGTCAATTAACATTCAGTTAATCTCAACTTCTGAGATTAAGGTGTCTGTTATTATTGATGAGAAATACATGGAGTTGGCTGTTAGATCATTGCACTCCGCTTTTAAGTTGAGTGAAGGTGCTCATCACGGTATAAGCAAAGCTTAAGTGTTTTGCTATAAGTTGCTGAAAAAGATTGGATTAAATTTGATTCAGCAGCTACAATTCGGCTTGTAAGATATGTCTTACTTTATTTGTAAGATATGTCTCTTTCTATAAATGTTAGAAAGGATAATTAAGGAGATATATATGTTAATTCTTACTCGTCGAGTTGGTGAAACCCTAATGGTTGGTGATGAAGTGTCTGTTACTGTTTTGGGTGTAAAAGGTAATCAAGTACGTATTGGTATTAATGCGCCAAAAGATGTTTCTGTACATCGTGAAGAGATTTATTTGCGCATTCAAAAAGAGCAAGGTGAACACGAAGAAGATTAAATTTAATTTTTTTCAAAAAAGCCTTTACAAAACAAATGAGGCATCTATAATACGCCGCACTTGTTTGGAGAGTTGGCCGAGTGGCCGAAGGCGCTCCCCTGCTAAGGGAGTATGGGGTGAAACTCATCGAGGGTTCGAATCCCTCACTCTCCGCCATTAATGCATCCGTAGCTCAGCTGGATAGAGTACTCGGCTACGAACCGAGCGGTCGAAGGTTCGAATCCTTCCGGATGCACCATTAAGCAAGTAATTTTAACGCGTCGTTAAAATGCCATTGTAAAATTTGAGCGCATCCGTAGCTCAGCTGGATAGAGTACTCGGCTACGAACCGAGCGGTCGAAGGTTCGAATCCTTCCGGATGCACCAAATACACTTCTTGCACTGTTTAATGCCCTTTTCATTATGAGTTTATATAGAATCTGAGCGCACCCGTTGCTCGGTTATATAGAATAGCTCGGCTACGAACCGAGCGGTTGAAGGCTCGAATCCTTCCTGATGCATCATTCGAGAAAATCCCTTTCCTTAACGTGCACTTTTACTTTGATATTTTTTCTAGTGTGGTGATGAAGTCGTTAACCGATTGGCTTTGACGTAGTGGCTTTAGATTTTTTTCAATTAAAGAGAAATGATTCTTTAAATTGCCACACCATTGTTTTAGGCGGCCAAGTGTTGCTATCTCATCATAATGTACCTGTAAAATGCTAATGTATCGTTTTAGCAGTGTTTCAAGTTCGTGAGTGTGATCTTGCGTTTTAGCTCCCGCCAATTCGTTCCTTATATCTTGAAAAACAAATGGATTGGCTAATGCGCCTCTACCGATCATGAAATGGTGGCACTGAGTTTCTTCTAGGCAGTGTTGTAATGATGCAGTGTTGATGATGTCGCCATTTGCAATAACCTCCATAGTGCTTCTTTGATTTATTTCTCCGATTCTCCTCCATCGAGCTGGCGGCCTGTAGCCGTCTTTTTTTGTTCTGCCGTGTATAGTGAGTGATTGAGTGCCTGCGGCTTCGATGGCAGCAACATTTTCAAATAATAGTGACTCATCTTCATAGCCAAGACGAATTTTAGCTGACATATGAATTTTTTCAGGGATGGTGTTTTTTATTGCGTTCATTATATTGTTTAAAGTGGTTGGGTCTTGTAGTAGCACAGAGCCTCCTCCATGACCGTTTACTCTTTTGGCAGGGCAACCGAAATTGACGTCAATATGAGTTGTTCCTGAATTGACGGCATTTAAAGCGCTTAGTGCCATTAATTCAGGGTTGCTTCCGAGTATTTGTGTGTGTACTGGGTGATGGTTTGACGTAACTGCGTTTTGTGTGTTTTCAGGTACTAGTCTATGGAATGTGTGGCTCGGAATAGGGTATTGTGTTACTCGAACAAATTCCGAAACAAAGTAATCCATGCCTCCTATTTCTGATAAAAGTTGTCTTAGAGTGTGATCCATTATGCCTTCCATGGGGGCGACGGCAAGTTTAATGTGTGAATGCATTTGTGATTTCTTGGAAGATTGGGATAGTTGAAAATAAACCTAACTGTTATGTATAAAAAATATGAAACTGTTATGCTTTGTGATATAAAAGTGTGCATTAAGTGGTAGATAGCTCGGTGCTTGGATGAATATGATCACAAACACTGAATTCAAACAAGTCTAATAGTTAATATTTAGATAGAGGCTTATGTAGAAATGAATGAGTTGATTCAAGATGGCTTTGGTTTATTGGTCTTGGGGATGGGGTTTGTTTTCTTATTCTTAGTTCTTTTGATCTTTGCAACAAGATTTATGTCGACCTTACTGATCGAATATTTTCCAGAAGCTGTTCCAGTAGCTAAGACGAGTAACGTACCTGCAGGTGATAAGCCAGCTGTACAGGCTCAAGATGAACATTTAAAAGCGGTTATAACTGCTGCTATTCATCAGCATAGAAATAGACGTTAACCATTAATATTTATTCCAAATAAAAATATATCAGGGGCTGATAGTATGACTGTAAACAAGCAACCTCTAGGCATTACCGATGTGGTTTTAAGGGATGCTCACCAATCACTTTTTGCGACTCGTCTTCGTATTGGTGACATGCTTCCTATCGCTGAAAAACTGGATCAAGTTGGTTTTTGGTCACTTGAATCTTGGGGTGGGGCAACATTTGATTCGTGCATTCGCTTTATTGGTGAAGATCCGTGGGATCGCATTCGTGAATTGAAAAAAGCGATGCCAAAAACACCTCAGCAAATGTTGTTACGTGGTCAAAACCTATTGGGCTATCGCCATTATGCTGATGATGTTGTAAGTAAGTTTGTAGAGCGTGCAGCAACGAACGGCATTGATGTATTTCGTATTTTTGATGCGATGAATGACCCTAGAAATCTTAAGACTGCTATCGAATCCGTTAAAGGGATGGGAAAGCACGCTCAAGGTACAATTTCTTATACGAAAAGTGTGGTTCATACTACTCAGAACTGGGTGGATTATGCAAAAACATTGGAAGATATGGGTGCTGACTCAATCGCAATTAAAGACATGTCTGGCATTTTAACGCCTTACGATGCGTTTGAGCTTGTTGGTTTACTTAAAGCCCAAACACAGTTGGAAGTACAACTGCATGCTCATGCTACTTCAGGTTTGTCCGACATGACTATTTTGAAAGCAATTGAAGCGGGTGTTGATCGCGTAGATACTGCTATTTCTTCTATGTCTATGACATACGGACATACGGCAACAGAAACGGTTGTTGCTGCATTACAAGGTACCGATCGTGATACAGCTCTGGATTTGACGCTTCTTGAAGAAATTGCTGCCTATTTTAGAGAAGTACGTAAAAAGTACTCTAAATTCGAAGGCTCTTTACGTGGTACCGACTCTCGTATTTTGATTGCTCAGGTTCCTGGCGGCATGTTGACAAACATGGAAGGTCAGTTAAGAGAGCAAGGTGCTGCTGATAAATTTGATGACGTACTTCAAGAAATTCCTCGTGTACGCGAAGATCTAGGTTTGATTCCTTTGGTTACACCAACGTCGCAGATAGTGGGTACTCAAGCCGTGTTAAATGTTCTGACTGGTGAACGTTACAAATCAATTTCAAAAGAAACGGCTGGTATTTTAAAAGGGGAGTATGGTGCTGCTCCTGCGCCATATAATGCAGAGCTTCAAGCGAAAGTATTGAATGGCGCGTCCCCTATCACTTGTCGTCCAGCAGACTTGCTTTCACCAGAAATGGATATGTTAGAAGCTGAACTTATAGCACTGGCTAAAGACAAGAGTTTAGTATTGGCTGACGCTAAAATTGATGATGTGTTGACTTATGCATTGTTCCCTCAAATAGGCTTGAAATTTATTGAGAATAGAAACAACCCAGATGCATTTGAACCTATGCCAACGGCAGAAGCTGCGGCTCCAGCGACTAAATCTTCTTCAGAGCCTAGTGTTTATACAGTCACTGTTTCTGGTCAGAATTACGTTGTTCAAGTAACTGATGGTGGTGATGTTGAAAGTATTCATAATGCAAGTGGTGCTAATTTAGCCGCTGCACCCGTTGCTGTAGCTGTACCAGCGGTCAGCGGTAGTGGTGAGTCCATCCCTTCACCATTGGCTGGGAATATTTTTAAAGTTCTAGTGTCACCTGGTCAGCAAGTAGAAGAGGGCGAAACTATCATTATTTTGGAAGCTATGAAAATGGAAACAGAAATATCTGCTCCGTCTTCTGGTGTCATTGGCTCTATCCATGTTAAAGAAGGTGATTCTGTGCAAGTCGGCCAATCACTGGTTACCCTGTAGAAGGTTTAAGAAAGATGGAAAGTAAACTTTTAAATTTATATCACGATACAGGTATACACCAACTTGAGTTTGGTCAAACCATGATGATAGTTGTGGGTTTGGTGCTTATTTATTTAGCGATAAAGAAAGGCTTTGAGCCTTTGCTACTGTTACCTATTGGTATTGGTACTATTATGGTAAATATTCCGGGAGCTGGCTTTATGTCCGCTCCTGTCTACGATGCTGTTGGTCATTTGGTTTCTCCGGGTGGTCTTCAGTATTATATTTATCATGGCGGTATTGAAACCGGTTTGTTCCCTTTGCTTATCTTTATGGGTGTAGGGGCGATGACCGATTTTGGCCCTATGCTGGCCAATCCTAAGACCTTGTTACTTGGTGCTGCTGCTCAGTTTGGGATTTTTGCTACCGTTATTGGTGCCGTTTTCCTTGGTGCTACTGGTATCATGGACTTTACTTTAGCAGATGCTGCCGCAATTGGTATCATTGGTGGTGCAGATGGCCCGACGGCAATTTTTGTGGCGAGTCGATTGGCGCCTGATTTATTGGGTGCGATTGCGGTTGCTGCTTATTCGTATATGGCTTTGGTTCCTTTGATTCAGCCGCCTATCATGAGAGCGTTAACGACTCATGAAGAGCGCTCTATTAAAATGGTGCAACTGAGGTCTGTGTCGAAAGCTGAAAAAATTGTGTTCCCATTAGTTGTATTGCTTCTTGTCGCTATGTTTTTACCGTCTGCCGCGCCATTGTTGGGAATGTTTTGTTTCGGTAACTTAATGAAAGAGTGTGGTGTTGTTGATCGATTAAGTGATACGGCTCAAAATGCTTTGATTAACACCGTGACGATTTTCCTTGGTTTAGGCGTTGGTTCTAAAATGAGCTCAGAAGAGTTTTTGAACTTTGAGACATTAGGTATTTTGTCTTTGGGTTTAGTTGCTTTCTCTATTGGTACTGCTGCTGGTATTATTATGGCGAAAACGATGAACCGTTTTGCCGATGTTAAGGTGAACCCTCTCATTGGTGCAGCGGGTGTATCGGCTGTCCCTATGGCGGCACGAGTTGCCAACAAAGTTGGTTTGGAAACAAATAAACAGAATTTCTTGTTGATGCATGCAATGGGGCCAAATGTAGCGGGTGTAATTGGTTCTGCTGTAGCAGCTGGTGTTATGTTAAGTTACGTTGGCGGTTAATCCGTTGTAATGCTTAAGTGTGTTATAATCTTAAAAACCAGTGTGGGAAACATGCTGGTTTTTTTGTGGTTATGACGTAGCTATTATTGGGGGCTAGAGAGTATTAGCTTAAAATGAGTTGAGAGATTGTTGTCCTCTGAAGAGGGAGCAATTAGCTCGGTTGTTTTTCATGTGTTATTTATTTTTTCAAATAAAGTGAAAAAAAGGTTGCACTAAATCTGTAGATCCTTAATATACGCCCTCGCTGACACGGACAAGCACTCAGAACAACGAGTCACAGTCCAACAAGAAGAAAAAACATCGTTTTGATTTTACTTTCTTGTTTCTT